>WJKO01000646.1 GCA_014729055.1 Promethearchaeota archaeon
AAAAATTTGCTTGCCATATTTACAGTCAATAGTTTTCTTATTAAAAAGTTTTTTGGAAATATTCCAATTTTTTAAAATTATGTTGAAATCTAAATAAATGACAAAATATAAAACACAAAAAAAGAAATACTCAAATGAACTCCAATGAAAAAGATTATCTTGAAATATGATAAAAGCATCAAAGAGGAAGAGTTTAATGAGCTTTTTCAAGCTGCATTAAATTATGGTATATTCAATATTTTCGTAGATGAAACTTATAAAGATAAGATAAGTGCTGTTGAGCGTATTGATGTGTATTCCGAAAATGTAGATGACAATCCAAACTTCCTTGTATTAAATGAACCCAATGCTGACGTATTAAAAAATGCGATTGAGAAAGCAAATAAAGAGAACTATTTTATAGGTGGAAGTTTTCAACTTAGTAATAAAGAAGATGAAAAGAAAATAATAAAGATAGCTAAGACATTTCCCGATTTGTCATTTATAATTGCAAAGGCAACAGATTGGAAGATTATTCCGTTTGAAAACCTTATTGCGGAACTCAGCACGGAAGATGTATTACTTTATGCAGATGTTGATTCGGTGGACGATGCCAAATTATTGTTGAAAACATTGGAAAGGGGTGTCGATGGTGTGATATTTAAGCCCAAAGATGCGAATGAGATACTGGACATGAAGACGATTACTGGTGGGACGAATAAATTAGAATTAACGACCGGAGAAATAATAAATATAAAAGAAGTACCAAAAGCCGATAGAGTCTGTGTAGATACTTCTTCCTTACTACAACCTGGTGAAGGTATGCTTGTTGGAAGCACTGCCAAGGGTTTTGTGTTAGTACATGCTGAAGTTTTTGACTCGGAATTTGTTAATTCAAGACCTTTTAGGGTAAATGCAGGTGATGTTTCAGCCTACATATTGGTTCCTTCGTATGATGAAGAAGGTAATATTAAAACCAGAACTAATTATTTATCGGAATTAAAGGCGGGAGAAGATGTTATCGTTTCAGATGTGAATGGAAACATAAGGATTGTGACGGTTGGGCGAGTAAAGATAGAAACACGTCCAATGCTTTTAATTAATCTAAAATGCAAGCGAGATGAAGTGGAAATTCCAATAAATATAATACTGCAAAATGCGGAAACGATAAGAGTTGTTAAAGAAGATTTAACTGCCACTTCAGTTGTGGACTTAAAGAAAGGTGATAAAATCTTGGTTAATATTGGTCCTGGCGCAACTCATTTTGGTACAACAATCAAAGAGACTATTATTGAGAAGTAACCCAAATTTCTTTACTCTTGTTTCTTTTTCTTGTCTTCATCGATGTAACCTAAATCATCCAAAGCCTCAAGCATTGCTTCATCTTCACTCAGATCCCAGTCGTCATCATCATACTCACTTGCAGACATTGCATCAAAATCCGGCATATCATCGAAATTCAAACCGTCCTCACCAGCCGCTACAACCTCTTCTTCAGCATAGTCTGCCCCTTCTTGGTCGGCAATTTCTTCTTGCTCACCTATTACAAGCGCTTCTACGTCATCAAGCGGAATTGGGGGGACTTCATCATCATAAATCGGAAACTCATCATCACTCTCAGATTTCTTTATAGTTTTTGCTGCAGAATCTGGTAGTCCAATTTCGGTTCCTTCAATTTGTTCTCCAATCATAAACTCTTCATCAATACCTATATCCACTTGACCATCAGCAACTGGCTTTGCATCATCTCCACCCCAATCATCCAGAAAGTCCAGAACATCCTTCATTGCACCCATATCCTCCTCGCCCGACGCATCAGTTTCAAACAGAGATACTAAATCTTCATCTTCTTCTTTAGTCTCTTTTTCTTTTTGTGCTTCAATTTCTTGTTTGATTTCATCAGTAACCATCCCTCCAGCAAGAACGTATGAGAAATATCTACATTTAATTCTTAATAGTCCCAAATAATATCCAATTCGACTTGGATTTGGTAGTCCCGCAAACGTCATATATTCACTATCAATATACATGAGGATTGCATAACCTTGGGGTGCTCGTATTAAGATCTCACGCAAGTCTCCATGCTCTATATTATTATTAAATCTAATTCCTAGGTCAATTAATGCAGCACTGCTTGCTGTAATCGGATCTGCATCTAATTCACTCGAAGACGCAGTCGCTATTTTCATACCACTGCGGGATAAAATGGTCATATTGTTCAGATCAGATTCGGTTTCGATTTTTGCCAATTCCGTCTGCAAATTTTTTCTGATTTCAGTAGAGATTTCGGAGCTCATTTCAGTGTCTTCCATTTATTTTTATTCCTTTAACACCTTCGACGTATAATTATCAATATTTGGAAGATGTCTGAGAAAAAATAATCCTAATATAAACTTATAAATTTAATGATTTATATTTTTAGAATTCATTTTTTTCGCTGATCATCGACTTTTTGACAGTTTTGAAAATTTCACTTTTCACTTTCGGTGAGGTACCTCTGTGGGGTTTAAATATACCTTTGAAAAATAAATAGTGAATCAAAATTATGATTAAAAAAATCTCATAGGATGATGATATAGATGAATCAAAATAAAAAAAATAAAAAAAAGTCAAAAAAAAGTATAGAAAAATCAGAATTTGGGTTTTATGGGGCAAAAGCACTATTTGATCCTTACTTTATTCCGGATCAACTGATTGCTCGAAAAAAAGAGCAAAAATATCTATTGAATCTGCTTGATGATAGTATAGAGGACAGATTTTCCGCGAATGTTGCATTATATGGGTTGCGAGGCGTTGGTAAAACAGTACTTGTCAATAAAACAATTCAAAGATTAGTTAATAATGTGAAGCAACCAGAAATAGAAAACGAAAGTGAATTAAATTTGATCCCATTTTTCGTTGATTGTGAGGGAAAAGAATTCGATCAAGTGATATTTTCAATAATAAATGGTCTTGCAAAGCGGCTCGATTACGATATCAATCCTGATATGATCCTTTCATCTAATACTGCAAGTTTATGGAATCTTTTTAAGATGCTTGTGAATAAATTGAATGCTTCTTTAATGATTTTTATTGATTCTGTTGAATATATAAACCCAAAATTAATCAATAAATTGCATGATTTCGCAAAGTCGGAATCAATAATACTCATTCACACATTTAATGCCGCCACCTCTAGCCCATTTCTTTCGGATTTCAAGAAGCCAGATTTTAAAATCTCAATGGATATCTACAACTATAATAGTTTGTTCAAAATCGGTAAAGATCGATGTCGAATGGCCATAAGAAACCGTGTCGATGACTCGATGATCAAATATGTGGTCGATTTAGTGGGTAAATTTGATAAAAAAGTGCCCGGACCTATGATTCGTGTGCTATCGGATTTATATCCCGTTTTAGAAGACTATGATCCTTCCATGTCAAATCAGATCCGAGAAGTATGTCGCTATCAGTTTCAAGGATTCGCAATTGATGAACTATCTCTTGCAGACTACATTGCTGATTCTGACATTCTCGACAGGATATTTGTTGATAATATAACTTCGTATTTTAAAACCACAGACGAGTTTTATATCGATTATGAAGAATTGAAAAATAACTATGTTATCGCATGCGAGAGTATCGAACAAAAGATGTCGGAGAAGAATTTTCATTCAACATTGAAAAATCTGGAGCAAATATCGCTGTTATTGCCTTCTGAGATTGGGCTTCCTGAGAAAGAAAAAGTTAACTCTATTGGTAGCAACTTTATGTTACAGAATAATATACACCTAAATACACTTAAGTCTCCAAGATATATCACCGTTCCAACAGATCTATTAAATGATATGATGGATATCGCATTTGGTGCTTATTAAAAACCGAGGATTCTTATCTAACTTCTTTTCCCATTTTTAAACATTCCTTTTAACAATTTAAATAATTTTCATCGTAAATTATATAATGCAGAGAAGTCTTTACATCTATAAAATCATTTAATAAAGTTTTTTTATCGAATTTTAGGTGGAACTAATGAAGCATTGGGCACCATTATTACATATTTATCAACCCCCGACTCAAGAAATCGATGTATTAAAAAAAATTAACCAAGAATGTTATTTGCCTTTATTGTCTATGATCGAACGACATCCCAAGATTAAACTCACTCTCAACATTAACGGATGTTTGATTGATCTTCTAAACGATTATGGGTTTAGTGAAACAATTGAAATATTAGTTAAATTAGTAGATCAAGGGATCGTTGAAATCGTTGGAACCGCGAAATTTCATCCCCTTTTACCGCTCATTCAAGAAAAGGAGATTGTTAGACAGATAAACTTAAATGAAAAAACAAATAAGGCGACCTTTGGAGATAATTGGACGCATGGTGGTTTTTTCCCACCTGAGCTTGCCATATCTGATAATGTCTTAAAATTAATAGCTTATGAAGGTTATCAATGGGTTTTAGCCGCGGGAATAGCATGTGATGAAGAATGGCCTATCGATGTTATATATCAAACACAAACGAATCTCTCCATTTTTTTTCGCGACGATATAATTAGCAATGAGATCTCTTTTAACAAAATAAAAGCAGAGGAATTCATTGAAAAATTAAAAACAAATTATGAAAAAGACGATTATTATATCATGACTGCCA
>WJKO01000647.1 GCA_014729055.1 Promethearchaeota archaeon
CAAGGAAACATGGGAAGAAGTTATCCCGCTTGGGAAGAAATATGATCAAAATGTCTTGCTATGGACTCAATTAGATATCAATGACCAAATCAAATTAAATAAAGATGTACTCGGGACAGGATTTCCAAGGGATCATATCGTCATGGATCCAACTTGTGCAACTTTAGGATATGGTCTTGAATATTCATATTCAATGTATCAAAGGATGAGAATTGCAGGTCTTTTAGGTGATCCTAACCTATCATTTCCGATGAGTGCAGGAACGACTAATGCATGGGGTGCAAGAGAGGCGTGGATGTCCACTAAAAAGGCACCACAATGGGGAGACCAAATGAAGAGAGGTCCTCTTTGGGAATGCACCACAGCATTATCAATGTCAATGATGGGTCTGGATATAGCAATGATGTTCCATCCATTAGCGGCACAAACTTTTAAGAACATATGTATTGACTTCTTTGTTGAGGCAAAGAAAGAAATTCCTCCGATTGAAGAATGGGTGACAATGTAGAACCTACTGACTACTAAAGGCTACAGACAACTATCTAAAATTAAAAACTAATATTTTCTAATTTTCAATCTTATTTTCAACTATAGATGAAAGTTACATCTTCTTATTTTATTTTATACTAAGTTAATTTTCCCATTATTATCCCACAGAGAGCAAAATACTTATATAAATGAACCTCTTTTTGTATCTCAGCATGATATTATTTACACGGGCTAGAAGATTCCGCCGGAACAGGCGTTTATAGTTTTTTACTAAATAATGCAGAGAATTCTCTATTCCGTGTTTTCATGAACATATACCGCCGCTTTTCTGTAAATCCATTTGTATCATATTTAGATTAAGCTATCTCACGGTGTATTTGACCTATTTTTATCATAAGATGCGAAATAGAGAGATTGTTTTGGAATAGGATCTTAAATTGAATATGAATTTTATGTTGCCAGTGGTCAGTGGAATCTATTTTTCCACTTATTATATTAGTCAGATCAAAGCTTTTATATATTATAGTATCATAGATCATCTTACTGGAGACTAAAACCAGAGATTACATGTTCAATAGGGATTAGAATTGATGTTTCGAAAAAATACTAAAAAAAAAAATATAGAACTATAATGCACGCGTGATCTAATGCGGATAAGGTCCTGGCCTTCGAAGCCAATCAATGCAGGTTCGAATCCTGTCGCGTGTACCAATAATATTTAAAAATTGAAGGTAGCACCAAAATGCACGCGTCATCTAATCGATAGGATGCTGGTTTTCTAAACCGGTCGGTGTAGGTTCAAATCCTGCCGTGTGCACTCAAAACTTTTTTATTGAAATGTAGAGAAGAAAAAAAATTTTTTAGAAATCCAATATTCGTTTACTTGCAAAAATATGCAAAAATCAATACTAAATCCGCCGAAAAATCCCGTCATTGACAAATTTTTCGAGCAACATCCCCGTTCTCACTTTCTGAAATTCATTTTAAACCACCATTTGCACCGGTTATTCGCGATCGTCGTATTCAAAGTCATGTATTGGTGCTGGTTTAAGATAATGAATCGAATAGAATTACAAGGAAAGAGGCATATTGAATATTTAAAATCCCATTATGAAAATTCTCCGTTTTTGATTATTGAAAATCATGTTTCAAATACTGACGTGCTTATGCATTATTCCATCTGGGGTCATCTCGGCTTTATGACATATGTATTTACATCGAGTAGCGCATTTCATCCTAAACATCCGCAATTTACAAACTTAACGCATTTTATTGAAATGATCCCGCGATATGGAACGGGTAAATCTAATGTGTTAAGGATGCTAAGAAGATTACTGAGAGGAGATATCGTGAATTTGTTTACAGCGGGTACATATCCATCAGGTGAATATTCTAACACGGGACTGGTCCAAGAAGGGTTTTCGGGTGGCACTCGGCTTGCGTATCAGTACTGGAAAAAGACCGGGAAAAAACTATTAATTCAGCCCGTATGTTCAATTGGCGCCAATAAAGCATATCCACCGCGATCTTGGTTACCACCAAAGCCCAAACTAAACCATAAAATAATCGTAAAATTCGGAGAGCCATTCTTTCTGGATTTTTCTGAAGAAATCACGTATGATGAAATAAAGGAAAAAACCAAAGAAATGCAAATGAAAATAGCTGAAATATGGAATCAGAAAAGACTTATTCCAAATTACAGCAAAATAAGACATAGAGATCGGTCGGGTGGCACTGGAAAACCAAGAGTTTATGGACATAAACGCAAACGAAGAACAAAAAAATGGAAGAAACGCCGAAAAAATGGAAATTACAAAAAGATGCTTAAAAAAAAAAACTACACACGCTCTAAATAATACTCATGCTCCCATAGAAGACCAATATCTTGGCTTTCGGCATGTTTCGTATCAGCAATCTTACATTCTTCACGTTTCTTCGCCAAGAAGATATCATATATATTATCTCCGAGTACTTCTTTTACGAATCCCCCTTCTTCCATAAGATCTAAAGCTGCTGTTAAACTCCCTGGAAGACTACGAATACGCATTTTCTGCCTTTCATCATAGGTTAAGGTTTCGATATTGCGTGTAGTTGGCTCAATCGGCTCAATTTTCTTTTTGATTCCATCTAATCCTGCAGCCAATAGAAGCGCAGATGCTAAATAGATATTCATAGCACCATCGCCTGCACGATATTCAATTCTTGCTTTCTTTTCATATCCGGGGACACGAATTAATGCCGTACGATTGGCAACCCCCCAAGCAGTATAAACTGGAGCTTCATGTCCTGGAACTAACCGTTTATATGAATTGGTTATTGGATTAATCACGGCAGTCATCTCATTTACATGTTTCAGAATACCGCCAATAAAATAGCGGAGAATATCTGAGATCCCGTTCTCTTTATCTGCAAAGATATTATTGCCGTCTAAATCAGTCAGATACTGATGGACATGTAATCCACTACCGGCTTCGCCTATGTATGGCTTTGGCATAAACGTACAAATCATGTCATCAAACCTTGAAAGCGCTTTTGCAATGACCTTCGCACGTTGTACATTATCTGCTTGATATAACGCATCTAATACAGTAAACTCAATTTCATGCTGGCATGGTCCGCATTCATGGTGAATGGTTTTCACACCCATATGCATGTCCCTCATAGCAGCCGCTATTAGAAAGCGAAGATCGCTATATGGATCAAAGGGATGCGTGTCCATATATTGTCCATAATCCAATGGTGTATATGTCCCATCATCTTCCTTCTGTACAAAATACCATTCCAATTCGGGTCTTGTTTTGTATAAAAAACCCATATCTTTTGCTTGTTTGATCACTCTTTTTAATACCCCCCGAGGGCAAGCAGGATGCGGATTATAGGCATTATCCACCATATCACATATAAAATGCGCCACATTCGGCTCCCAAGGGTAGATTCCAAACGTTTTTTTATCTGGTACCGCGATCATATCGCTTTGTTCGGTATGTAAAAAACCCAACGACGACCCGTCGACCCCTTGACCCGTGCTTAAATCCTCCCACAGCTCCACGGGGAACGCAACAGATTTCAGATCCCCAAATATCGTTGTAAACTGATATGAAATAAATTCGATGTCATATTCAGTCAACTTTCTCTCAATTTCACTCATAAGATCTCCCTCATATAGCTTGATATAACTTATGTATCGATGTTAATCTTAAATATATTAGATTTAATTATTTCATGTCACAAAAAAAGGATCATATTGTTACTTTAATAACGCGAAATTTTTGGAATTTTTAAGTATGAAAAACTAAATAGAAATGATAATGAAAAAAGTTTCAGAGGATAAGGATAAATTATCCGATAGCGAGCACATTGAAAATAGTTCTGATACCGCATCAGAATGGGATACACCGAGTTCGTCAAGACTGATTACGGGAGGATTTTATCAAGCGCTGCGGGATATTATCACTGGGACACTTATTGGGCTCTGGGTTATTGTTGTCATCCCCCGACTCGTGCCGCAACCAGAAGTAATGGGAATTATTAAAATCGTCAACACAAATCTGAGTCTTGTCGGAATATTTTTTGATTTGGGGGTCTGGCGCGGCTTTCAATTTTATATGGCAAGCAGTTTCGCCGATAAGAATGAGGAAAAAATACTGAAATACACTCAAACGCTCTTTTTTTTCAAAATAATCAATGGAATTTTATATAATGCCACGATTATTATTTTTCTTATATATTTCTTTCCGAATTTAAGCGTAGACTATACAACAGCCTATTATTTTACATATATTTTCGTGGCGTTTCGGTGGTTTTTTGGATTTGCATCGATGTTTGGTCATGTTATTACGTCAAAACATCGTTTTGATTATGATTTTTATATCTCGCTCGTAGATTTAGCATCCTATGTACTAT
This sequence comes from Promethearchaeota archaeon, assembly GCA_014729055.1. Classification (GTDB taxonomy): domain Archaea; phylum Asgardarchaeota; class Lokiarchaeia; order Sigyniarchaeales; family Promethearchaeaceae; genus WJKO01. The sequence continues at coordinate 4,393 of WJKO01000647.1, forward strand.
TTAGTATGCTCTGGTTGTATATCTGTAATACTTTTCTGTTTTCAGATAACATTATAACAGGTAACGTCTTGGGATTGGTGATGGCTGATCTTTGCCGTTGGATCTGCATCTGGTTGGTACAAGCATATGCTATTAACAAACTAAAGATTCTGAACCTGAAAAAGGCATTAAGACTAAAATTTGATAAGCCAACATTTTTTCAATTGTTAAAGTACGGAATCTGGGTCGTAGGGCGTTCTTTATTGGGACAATTGGCAGAGATCGGTTGTTTTTTGTGGATCCTTATATTGAAAATTAATATTGGGAATCCAGAAGCAGTTTTAGGCTATTGGGAACAAGCCCTTATATCGGTGGGGTTATTTTCATTATCAACCAACTTAGTACAACCAATGTTTCCTGCAATATCAGAAGCGTATGCAAAAAATGATAATTCCCTCATTCAGAAATATTGGGTGTCTTCTATGAAATGGTATTTTCTCTGGAGTTTTTATGCCTTCGGATCATACGTAGGTTGGGGGGAGTTGTTTGTTGTCACATTCAGCGGTGAAACATGGCGTAAAGCGGGTGTTCTTGCTGCTTTAATTTCACCGGCATTATTTATTAGAAACGGAAATGAATATCTTATGAATGTTGCAAACGGGATCAATCAGCCGAAGCATGTTATGATAGGAACCGCGTTACGAATTCCTATTCTTCTAATTGGAGGATTTTTCCTTTTCAGAGATCATGTATATATTGGTATGTCTATCGTGTTTCTTCTAATTGAGGTCGTATTTTTTATCTATCTTTTATGGCAGATAAAAAAGAAAATCGTTGTAACGACCCCCTTATGGACATTTTTTGTTCCACTGGTAGCGTGCATCGGAGCATTTGTCAGTGTTGAGTTAATTACGATGTTTATTAACGTACCCGAAACAATCTGGGGTTATCTTTTATGTGTAATTCCCTATAGCCTTATCTTCTTTGTGCTATTTATTTTATTGGGGGGTTACGAATCGTCCGACTATGAAGACTTTGAAAAATCTCTAAAAACCGTGCTTAAGTCCGAAGATAAAGCACGAAAAATAATTAAGGGATTGCAAAAGTTTGCTCGTATCTCGCCTTTATATGATAAGTTTGCCCAAAACCAATTGCAGAAAAATAACTGAGCGAAACCTAAATACTCAGAGTGTCGTAACCCAGATATCGCCCTATCCAATATGGCGCCGTAAAGCTCCCCGGCGTTGATTGTTTTCTAATATCTCGTTCATACACATAGGTAGTTCTGAATGAACTCCCCTCCCACAACCAAGGGTCAATATTCCTCCAGTCCGCAGGTTTCGGTCGGTCAAATATAGTTTCAAATGGAAACAAGTCCAGAGCCAGCTTAATAACAGGATTGTTCGTATTTACAGATTCCGTCCAATCATATATTTCAACGTCAGGATATTTAGCACCGGGAATCGGACTCAGATGGTTCTTGGCATCATAAGAACTTTTATCATAAGGCCAATCATATTTTCTCAGCGGATATTTCCTCAAACATAGCCGCATCAATGAATCCGCCACCGATTGCTCATTGAAAGACTGCCATGTTTCATCTATCTCTCCGCAATTAGGAATAGAAATTACATTATCATAATCCGTGAAGTCAACATCAGCCATTCCCAGATAATACATAACGTCAAACCAAGGATTCCGATGATATTTACTAACATCATAAAGCAATTTTAGCCAGTGATCTTGATAATATTGTTTTAAAACGGGATCATCTTCTAAAAAACATAAAGGTCCTGCAATGGAATATGCCAAATTTATATTAAAATATCCACCTTGCCATGAAAATAATCTTAAGGAACCGATTAATGCGTGTTTGCCTATTTTTTTTGACAATAAACGATTGTATGCATAATTATCGTACATTTCACCCCATCGTTCGGGATGCACGGTCTTTCCTATCCGCAGGAAATTCAACGTATAACCGGTATCTACCATAGGGGCTCCAGTGAGCGCCTCTGCCCCCATGCTGTGTGTTTTCCCGTCGTGATCAATAAATCGCCATCCAGTGTTTACGAAAAACTCAAGCATTCTATCAATCGCAGCTCTTGAAATCGTGCGAACTTCCGTATTATTACACAATGCATAGATCATTCCCAGCCCGTTAAATACGCCCAAATAACAGTCCATTGAGGTACCCGTTTCGCAACAAAAATCGTAGACTTTCCCGTTTGGTCCCATATAGTCAACATAATATTTTAAATGAACACCATTATTGTTTTCAGTAAAATAGCCGTCACCGAAATAAGTTCGGGCTCTTACCGTATCAGGCAATGCCCAGCGCGCCATACTTCCATCTCCCGTGACCGCACTTAATAAACTCATACCTTTTACCAATTTCAACAACCGCTGCGTCACATTACTCAGATCATCTCCGTTCCGTGCCGCAACAGCATAACGAGCAGCATCACCAATAGTAGAAACACCTGAATAAACGGCAACATGACCAGGATCACCATATCGATCTATTTGGTTCGCTGGATCCTCCGGATCCAAGGGATCAGCGTGAAATATAAAGTTAGATGCGTTTGTTATATCATTATACACGGGATCATCTTTGAATTCTACATCAATAGGCATATAGTAATCCCAACCATCTCCGGTCAAATTAAATGGAATATGATAAAGATCGACCATCTGTTCGTATTTTTCAGCATATTCAAGTAAAAGAGATTGGTCGGGCGCCATAAAATCATCCTCTGTAATATATTGACCAATCCCATCCGAGAAATAATCCCCATACGTATTTATTACTGAGAGAAGCGAGCCAAACAGAAAGGACAAAGCAAATGTCATTGCAAATATGCAAACAATAAAAACAAATTTAACTATCGTGCTCTTTTTTCTGTTTTTAATATCACGCTTGACTTTGACCATTATTAAAATTTCAACTTTAAAGTAAATATAGTTTCTCTTGAAACGATTAACGCAAATATAATTTAAAAGAAATGTTTTTTTTATATCTCAGATATTATCGGTTATAGTATATTCTGATAATTCAGTCGGAACAAACTAAAAGAAAAATGTGAATAATACATGAAAATTAAATACGCAGATTGTTTGGGAAATCTTCCCGCATATATTTTTGCGTCAATAGAAGAACTCAAGGCGGAAAAGAAAAAACAAGGTGTCGATCTCATTTCTCTTGGTATTGGAGACCCTGATATTCCTACGCCTAAATTGATTTTAGACAATATCGCTAAAGAATTAATTAAACCTGAAAATCATCAATATCCGAGCAGTAATGGTAGTCCCAAATATCGCGCAGCCGTTGCACGTTGGTATAAAAATCGCTTCAATATTGAATTAGACAAAGACACAGAAGTCTCACATGTATTGGGTGGTAAAGACGGTGTTGCAAATATATCTCGGGCATTTATTAATCCCGGAGACTATGTATTGGCACCAAGCCCGGGATATCCCGTATATCAGAACGGAGCCGCAATATTAAACAATGCAAACGCATTTACACTTCCATTACTGGAAAAAGACGAGTATCTCCCGCAATATGATATTATTCCGAAAGATGTCTTAACCAAAGCCAAACTCTTGTATTTGAACTATCCGAATAATCCGACAGGGGCAATAGCTCCAGATAAATTTCTACAGGACTCCGTGAATTTTGCGCTTGAAAACAATATTATTATCGTCTATGATAATCCTTATAGCGAGTTTACCTTTGGAGGATATGTTGCACCAACAATTTTACAATATGATGGAGCAATGGATTGTGCTGTGGAAATCAATACCATGTCCAAGACATTTTGCATGACTGGACATCGTATAGGATGGGTGGCGGGTAATAAGGACATAATTTGGG
>WJKO01000061.1 GCA_014729055.1 Promethearchaeota archaeon
ATATATCCCCAAATCCTATCAGATTCCCGAATGTGAATATGCGAGGGTACGAAAACATTCCCTGAGAGTAGTCTCGTTCGACACAAAGCGCACTCTCCAGCACGACACGCATTATTCACAACCACACCTTCGAGTTTCGCTCTTTCAATACTATTCAATAGGGGTTCCGCTGAACGAATCTCAAGTGTTTCTCTGTGTTCGTTGCCAAGATAATGCCAATTAACAGTACACTTCACCTTCGTGGTGTCTGTGATCTCATTTGGCCATCCTATAGCTTTAGTTATATCGGCAATTGGAGGTGTTATTTCCCAAATCACCTTGTTTTGAGGCAAATCAAACACATCTAGTTCTTTTATCAAGAAATCACGCATGAGATCTGGTCCCACAATATATATCATGGTGTTGTCTAGAGTGCCCATCGCATCTCGAATAATCTCTTTTGTAATGAATCCTCGCTTCCCTGTCCAAGAGTTTCCTTTGACTTTATCAACTTCCGATAGTACTATGGTCAGATCAATGTTTGGTTTCTCTTCTGCCATTTTCTTGAGTTCATCATAGAAAAGAATGTCTTTCTCCGTCAAGCATCCATATATCATATGCACATCAAATTGGGTGTCTTTTTCGTAGAAATCTCGCAACATGCTAATAAAAGGTGTTACGCCACATCCCCCTGCTAAAAATAACAATCTTTTTCCGTGGAAAATACTACTATAATAGAATTGCCCTAAAGGCTCGGTTACCTCCAAGAGATCTCCGACTTCAACTTCATTACAAAGGAAATGGCTTACAAAACCCTCGGACCCTAAATCCTTGACGGCAATTTCATAATATGCTAAATTATTGGGTGAAGAAACCAATGAATATGCACGACCCGTTCTAATTCCATCAATAATGGGTTTTACACCAATATATTGTCCTGCTCTAAAAGGGGCGAGCCCTTTATTAACTCTTGCCGAAACGCCGCGAAGAAGCGTAACATTATGACTCAGTTTTTCTATTTTCACGATTTTTAGCATTTGGTATTCAGGATGTAGCATTTCATTCATTTGTTCAAACCCATCGTGATAAATCTGCTTTGCATGAAACTCTCGCCTTAACTTTGATGCCTTCATCACACGTATTGTACGTTTTAGATCTTTAAACATTACTATTCCCCCTATTTTCCTCCATCTTCATTAAATTGTCGCAAGACGTACTTTGCAGCTTTACGACCACTATTAAATGACGGATCATATCCGCCCCCTTCCCCAATCCAAGATCCACAGAAATATAGACCTTTTAATGGGGTTCTTTGTTTTAATTTTAGAACGGGATTGTCGAGTACATTTGTATTTGTGCCGTATATTGTACCATTCAAGTGTTTTGAATACCGATAATATGTTAAAGGAGAAGCGATTTCTACTACTTCTATTGATTCTCGTATATTTGGATAAAGTATATCCTCACAGACATCAATCAAATCATTTGCCACTTTTTCTTTCATATCAAAATATTTAGTTGGAGGAACGCTCTGCCAAATCTCACCCGGATGTAGTACCGCTAGGGCCAACATAGTTGTTCCGGGAGGACTGATATCCGGATCAATAAGATTATAACATGTTGCAACCATTATTTTCGTCTGATCTAGATTAGTATGTAAGGCCGCTTCATTAATATCGTCCGATAAATTGATAAATACTTCGTATAAGTCAATTCCCAATGTTTCAGGACTTTTATTCAATCCCAGATACACAGTAAATATGGATGAGCCCAGCGGAGGAGCTGTAATTCTCTTAATATATGAATCTTTAAATGTGCCCTTCGGCAGCATCTTAGAAACAGTGCAGACGGGATTCACATTGGATATAATACTTTTACCAAAATAGCGTTGTCCATTAATTAATTCAACACCTATTGCTCGTTCATTTTGCGTGATTATCTTGTTTACCAGAGAATTTAATCGAATTTCTCCGCCGTTTTCTAGCACATATTCGCATAATAATTGAGACATATTATGGGAGCGCTTATCGGGGAATGCAGCTTTCTTCGTTAGGTAACTCATTAATGCCCCAATAAATAAGACTGCGCTGCTGTCTTCTGGACTTTTACTTAAATACGCCCAAAACTGCTGAATTACATTCATCAAACGGACATCCGTGAAAAATTTTCGCAAAAATTGCGGAGTTGACATTCCCAGGGCTCGAATAAGCCACATATGTTTGAATAAAATCCGCAATGGTTTAATAGGACCGCTCATGCCTTCGTATATATTTTTTATAACCTTAATGAATTTGAGGATGTTTTCTTTCTCATGGGGGAAATGTAGAATTAAATATTGACCATATTCATCGGGATCATAAGGTAAAACATATTTCTGTCCGTCTTGAAATACACAAGCATATAATTCGGGAGCATAGTGAAATTGGATCTTATCGGGTATTAATCCAAGCTCGGTAAAATAAGAGTATAATCCCGATGGGTTCTCGGGGGTACCGAATCCGCTTAATTCATGCAAAGCTGATTCAAATTCAAATCGTCCTCGAACAAATGAAGTAGCAAAACCGCCTGGGGCGTTATGTTTTTCTAATAAGAGAATATTTTTACCTTCCTTTGTTAATTGTGTTGCTGCACCGAGACCGCCAAGCCCCGCCCCAATGATAATTGCGTCATATTTATCTAAATCTGGTGTACTTTGTTGGTCGAATCCTAGTTCTAAATTTTCTTCCATGTTTATATGTATGTTTATATGCATGTTTATATGTATGGAATGAATGAAATGCTAAATGCTAAAGGGTTAAATGGCGGCTTCGAGGAGGAATCGAACCCCCAATCCTCCGCGGATTGACCAGATTTGAAGTCTGGCGTCTGGGACCACCCTGACCACTCAAAGCCTTGGTTGATAGTAATTCAAATTTATCATTTGTCATTTTGCATTTGTCGTTTATCGTTTGTCATCTAACATTTATTATTTATGAGTCTTATGAGTCTTATTATTTTTATTTGCCATTTTCATTTAACACCTATATGTTTTTATACTTAGATTTCCTTTTCTACTATATGAGTCTTACATGTAACAACATAAATTGGCAAGAAATCCATGATTTCATTCATTTTAAGATAGATCTATTGGATGAAGCCGAATTGGTAAAGATGAATCCCATTCGAGAGAAGCAGAATGCTAGTATGTTGAAACATCTAAAAAAATATGAAGGATTTTCAAATGATGAAATGAAGCGTCTTTATGATCAAGATAAAGAGTTTAAATCTCTTGTTGACAATCTTCTTTCCAAGCACTCCCCCTCCAACGATATTCAAGCCAACGATATTCAAGCAAGAAAATCTTAATTTTGGAAGAAAATATGTTATGTTTGCAAAGAACTATAGCAACGTCAAGAGAGCGTTCAATTATAGATATTGATTTATGAGACTCATAAGTTCATGACCATGAATTGCGCCTACATGCCGTTTTAACCCTTTCTTGTTTCTAATCAAGATAAGCGAAGGAACACCTTTTATTCCGAATTGATTGGCTACCTCGGGAAAATTATCGCTGTTAATTCGCGTAAAAATTACCCCTTTATCATAATATTTTCGCTGTATTTTTTTATATATCGGTAGAAAACTTTTACATGGACCGCACCAATCTGTGAAAAATTCCACGACAATTAGGTTCTCCCGAAAATTATTCACTATTCTATTAAACGCGTCTATTGAACTTATTGTTATAACACCATTTGGGATCTTTACCATAGAATCAACACTTATTTTATTGGTCATATCAAGCCGTCGTGATTTATTACTACCAGAATTAAAAAGAGCTTCATAATCTTAAAATGTTATGATTATAGAAATGAAATTACCATGTTTCACCATTTATATACTAATAATAAAACGGAATACCTATTTTTACATAATAACTCAACATTCATTTAAAAATTATTGCGAATAATGCAAAA
>WJKO01000648.1 GCA_014729055.1 Promethearchaeota archaeon
ACTTAATAGTTATTATAGGAAAGGATTGGAAATTAAAATATCTTTTGACGAAACTCAAAAAGAAGATATAATAATGAATGATGGTGGATATGAAATCCATTACGAAATAAATAAATCTGAATTAGAAATTTTAAAAAATAATCTCAACAATTATTTAGGATAAATCGTAAATCTATCCTCCTTACACATAACTACCATCAACATATTTTCCTTTTCATACAAAGAAAAAGATTCAAAATCCTGTTCTGAAGGAATACAAAACATTCTTGGATGTGAATGCAAAGATATTATACTATCATAACAGGACTCTGAAACAACCTTATCATATCTTTGCTCATAGGTTTTTGGTATATATAAACTCTTGATATAATAAGTTTTATTATTATACTTGCCCTTTAAGCATGCCTTGAACTCTTTCCCTTTATTCTTATTATATATATTTAGTAAATTATTATAAGTGTTATTTTCAAATTTTATCTTTTTACCAGAAAAATGAATTATATTTCCTTCTATCTCATCGCTTCCTATTAAACCTTCTACTATACTACTAACACCATTAAACAAGAAATAAGATACTATCAAGACAAGCAAGAATAAGATAATTATTCCAATAAAAATCTTTCTAAGAATTGATGGCTTTTCTTCTTCATATTCTTTTTCAAAATTTTCTTCCATATATACTTAATGATTTATCTTTTTTTAAAACTTCCCTCTTCCAAGACCTTATCAACTAATTCTTTTTTGACTTTTGGGTGCCTTTTTCTTTTGTAAACATAATAGGATAGAAGAATAAGAGCTATTATTCCAATTCCGTATGTTGCATATTTAGACCCTGTCTTTATTGTATCAATTACTGCTGCACCAGTAACCCCAAATCCTTTTTCATCAAATTCATCATCTCTTAAAGGAACATACTTTCCATTAACTATACAACCAGGATCCTCTTTATCAATTAAGCCATCTCCATCATTATCTTTATTATCATTACATTCAAAAATATCTCCTCCTTTATTTTCTGATATTCTTGAATTAGATGATTCTCCTTGAGAACCATAATAAGTACAAGTTCTTTCAGTTTCCGGATCAAAACCAGTTATTGAACTGCAACCTCTCAGTTTCTCACAATTTCTTGTTCTTTTTCCATCCTCACTACAAGAGGTCCATTCTGTACAATTCCAATCCTCTTTATCACAGGGAGGATCACTACTTCCTCCGCCGCCACCGCCACCGGAAGGCGAATTAGAATTAGATTTTGTGATAAAATTAGAGATAATTAAATTATTGGAATTATTCCATCTATCCCTAACAAAAATTTGATAAAAATATTTCGTTGAAGAATCTAGTTTAGGTATAACCAATGAATGTTCTAATGAAAAGTAAGAAGAATTTATATTTGAATCAAGTAATGTTTTATTCAGTCCATAATTTATAGTACTATTTGAAAGTTCATTTGTATCAAAAGTTATTGTTGCTGAATCACTGTATACAGATGCTTGGTTATTTGATATAATGGGTGCGGTTTTATCATAATAGATAGTATAATTATCTGTTATTTCACTATTTTTGGTATTATCAAAGCATTCTATATAAAAATTGTAGGGATCATTTGAAGATGTCATATCATAACTCAAGTTTTCATTTGCAAGGTCTTTTGTATAATCTTCAATATTTCCTTCTACAATCAAAGAACAATTTTTTATTCCTGCTTCATCACTTACTGAAATATTTGCTTCCAATATTCCATCCTTATTGTTAGTTCCATTAATTGAATCTAAAAAAGAACTATTTATTAAAGGACCTTCTTTATCAATATTCAATAATGATATATTTGTTGTTGAGTTAGATCCTCCTTTATTATAAATAGTGAAATAATAGCATAATTTATCTCCGTGATTATAATTAAGGTCTAATGATGTTGAACAATTATTTTTATTACAGTCTAACGTTTTATTTGTATAATTAGAACCATACAATGCATAACTTAAATTTCCTGTTTCTATTCCTGTTTCAGGATCAGAAGCATCTATTGAGAAAAGAATTGAATCATCATTTGTAAATGTATTATTTGGAGGTTGTATATTTGATAAAAGTGGGGGTGAGGGATCATTAATTAAATCTATAAAAACTTCATTTATATCTGTAAAGGGTTCTAAATCTGTAGTAGAAACTTTAATTGGGATTTGTTTGTCTGATAAAACAAGTTTAGCAGTTAAATTTAATAAAAATTCATCAGATAATTTTCTTATTTCGTTAGTACAGTTTATAATAAAATTTTGTCCTTTTAAATAATCTGAACATTCCCATAATCCAAAGTTATCATATTCCATAACATCTACATAAGTTAAGGGGATAGTAATATTTATATCAGCAAATAAATGTGGCCCATCTTCCAATTTAACCTTCAAACTAAAATTAGCATCCTGGGTTTCTACAAAAGAGGTATAATTTACTAATTCAACGTTCGCTGTATGTGCTCCATATACAAGACTTACACAAAAGACCAACGCCAATAAAATTATCCCTTTTTTAAATTTAATCACCCATTAATACCAAAATAATTTTATTTATAAACTTTATTGAAATTTGATTATACCAATAAATCATGTTCTTTTTCCATCTGATTACCATCCACATCAACATGCCTAATTATTTTTCCTTTTCTCTTAGCATACTCCTTGGCC
>WJKO01000649.1 GCA_014729055.1 Promethearchaeota archaeon
ATAGTAAAGTAATTGAATACCCAAATTCCAACAGCACCGATAATTATTAATCCTGCAATGATTTGTATTACAATAACTGTCTTCTTGAGCAGAATTGGTTTCTGTTTTTCAATATGCATCTCGATATATAGAACAATTGCCGCGAATACGAGCGCGAAATTTACTGATTGAGTGTAGATTAAGGTAAAAATTAAGAATGCAATTAAAATATAAAGTGTAGCTCTTAGGTATTTATACCATCTTAATTTCACATCAATGTCGCTATAATATCGCCTGTAAATAAATGCACTGTAGAACATCGTGCAATTGAATATAACTAAAATCAATGCAAGATAGAACCAATATGTGATGGTGTGAGTTATAGTTTCTCCAAATATGAGAAAACTGATTTCTATTGTAGGATCCATATTCCAGAGTATCACGGGCAATAATGATATGCTGATAGATAAAACTAACCACGTTACCAAAGAAAAGATGAAATTGTATTTTGTCGAAAAAGACTTAATTTTATAATAATTTAATTCTGATTGAGCATAGATTGCGGTAAAGGCCATAAATAGAGATAATATGAAGAGTCCAGTCACATTCATGAAAAATGTATATATTGAAAAGCCTATAAAAAGATAAATCATGACTCCAAGGATTGTATTGATTCTTCTGGCAATTTTGATTCTATTCGGTTCTACTGATGCCAGCAGTTTTAATAGAAACTGACGCTTCTCACTTGACTTTTTAGATTCGGGTAGATATTCCCAATTTGGAATGTAGCCCATTATTTCCAGGATCGTTTCCTTATTGGACTCCGAAAAAGAATCGGACTTATTTGTATATACTTCTGAAATCTGCATTTCTTGTGCGGAATGTAAGATTATATTCGTTATAAGCAACATTGTATAATATTGGGAGATAGTTATGATGAGATATAAGGTGGGTGTTAAAATGTTTGTCTTACCGAGTGAATTATTATACCATTGATTAGCGATAGCAATTAAGAATAAGTCCAAACTAAGCGCAATCCATTGTACTAAGAGAAATACATCTCTATAAATTGGATTCATGAATTTTAAGAAGAAGCGGTCTAAATATGTTAACGTTAAGGAAATAATAAGTGGAATTAGTATAATAGACGTTATTTGAAGTAAGAATAGAGATCCTGTTAAGCTTGTTAAATCACTTCCAGAGTCTAAATAGAGACCGTATGTGTACATAATCACTTCATTCAATTTTAGTTCAACAATCTCTGCAAAAATAAATAAACCGAATAATATATTACAGAGGATAGCGAGAATACTAAACCTTCTCTTCTTGAAGGAATCAAAATTCAATAGAGTTATTTCTGTTTCAATTGATTTTGGTTCTTCATCTTCATTATCTGTTACTTCTAAAGTTTCATCAGTGAACTCATACTCATCGTTTGATTCGTAATTTCCGACTTTATCCCCATCTTCTGATGGATCTTTAGTCAAGGATTTCTTTGTTTCAGTTTCTTTTAGTTCTTTGATTCTTTCTTCAGTAAGGTTGTATTTACGTATTATTTTTTCATTCTTATAATTAAATACAAATTTTACGGATACAAATTGCATTAAAACTATAATAAATGGAGTCAGCATAGCTAAACTTAGTGGTCTGGGATGTCCGTTAATTAATAATGCCATTTGAGTTCCGAGAAGTACAGATAGTAATAGCCAAGAAATCAAAAGAAAACGACTTCTGCTGAACCGATTATATATTTTAAAGAGGTAATGGTCCCCTAAAATCTCCAAGAAGAGAATTAATGAAGCGATAGTTAATCTCGTAATAAATGGTTGCGTATAACTAAAGAAGTTTGCTATTATAAATGCCAATAGAAAAAGCATCATAGGATGAATAAATGTGGTCCAACGGTCTACAATGGAATCTCTTAAATTCACATTTTTCGTAGACGCATAATTTTTAACGATTCGTAGAATTTCTGCAAGGATTAATACCAAAGAAAAAGATACTAAGAATATTATATTAGGTATATAAATTTCTCCCACAGGGGCGACTACTCCATCACCTATAAGACCCAATTCAGTTTTATATACTGCGAAAATCGAATAAGGTAGAAAAATTGTAGATATAAGTAAAATACACATGATAATCTGTGCAATATTAACTCGATATTTCACCTTTATAATCTCTGTATGATTATAGAATATCGATAATAGAGATGTAAATATGAATATACTAAATATATATGAATAGAACTCATTAAAGTAGGTATTTTTCGGTAGAATACCGACAATCCAATATGTAATAAAGTAACATAGTTCAACCATAAAGGATTGCCTGACGATCATATCGAAATTGAAAATAAAATTCTTTAAGATTTTTACTCGTTGTTCTTTTTTCTTTAGACTTTGGAATTTAATCGCAAGTTCGGGTGTCAGATTGACTGGGGAAATTGGTTGGTCTTGTGAAGCTAATATTTCGTCTATATTTCCCGTATCTATCTCGTCATCTTGCTCCTCTACTCCGTCATCGGTTATTTCCTGCTCTTCATCAGAAAAAATTTCATCTATTGATTCTTGTACATCCTCTATTTGTACATTAGATACAATATCATCGCTATCAATAATCGACGGTGGTATGATTTGAACGGGATTATCTAAACCTAGTGTTTCCGACTCTTCATCCGTTGATGATATTTCACTATCTTGAGATCCAAAAGAGATTTCGCTTGATGTTGAAACAGTTGATTCTTGGTCTTCAGATTGAGCAGCTGCATCTAAATTTATTAATAATTTAAGATCTTCG
>WJKO01000650.1 GCA_014729055.1 Promethearchaeota archaeon
AACCCACTTCTTTAATTAAAATATTTTATAGCGAAAAAATTGGAAATAAATTTAGGTGGCAAAAAATTACACATGAAAATTTGGATATCGATGTAGATAGAGAACTATTAAATTCAGTTTTCGACCAACCTACAATGAGATACATCCTTCTATATATGTATTTAGTTCGTTTTAATGTTTTTAGGAATTTAGAAGAAGAGGATCTGGTCGACATCTTTGATCAATTATATGATCCGAGTTTTAAAAACCAGATTACCGTAGGAAACCTAAAGAGAATGTTTCCTGGCGATATCATTAGGGAGATGTTTGCATTTAATATAGTTACCAATATTAAGAATTATAAGAGTTTTTTAGCAAAAGAAGACGACTTTCAAGTGAGAATGCTTGATGTATATTTAGATGAAACCAAAGAAAACATTATGTTCTCAGAAGAAAGCATTTTAGGCATTATTAAACCCTTTTTTCCGAGGGTTACTGAAAAAAAGATATCAGATGCTCTCAAGAATCTAAGAGGAATTATGTGTTTGCATAGTGCGTGCACACATCCTTTAGTCCATAAATATAACAATGATTATGTATTAGATGATGAATTATACGATATCATCTTTTTCTTGGGAAATCCCTATCTTGCTTTACGTTTAGAACAGTTAGTGGTATCTATGAAAGATAAAATAGATGAAATAAACAAGGAAGTTGAAAAATATCTTAAAGTATTCTATAATGACTCATTAAAAAGTAGTTTTATTAAAATGATAAAAAAAGCAATAAAATGGAACGAAGAAAACAATGAAGAAGGAAATTATTTAAAATATATTACTGTTAAAGGCAGAAAACTGCCTGAAAAATTTAACCCAAGTGAATACGTACAAAATATGGAAATTTACGATGAGTGGTGGAATACATTTAATAAATTCATTGGTTATAAATACGATTGCATAAATGCTTCTTTACAAATTGAAGATATTGAAGCATATTATTCAGGACCAAAGCAAAAAATTTCATATCTAACATTCATTGAAAAAGTCACTTCCAATGAGGAAGAAATATCTAATGTAATAAAGAATTCATTAGTGGAAATCCGAAAGAATCTAAAAGAAGCTAATGATACGATGGAGAATATTCCAATAAAGGAAGTGAAGTTATTGAATTTAGATGTAGAGCGTGCTGTTATTGAACACGAAAAAGAGGAAGATGAGTAAAATGAAATGTCCCACATGTGGCACAGAAATGAAACAATTAGTGCCGGGTATACAACAATGCCCAAAATGCAAAAAGATTATCAAAGATAAGACGTTCAAGAAAAAAGAAGTCGAGGAAGAAACCGAGTTAAAATCTGGCGAATGGTTTATGAAAAATACGGCGATTAACAAGAAATATGAAATCGCTGAAAAAGGAATCATCGTTAACGAAACAGAAAAAGTAGCAATTGGATTAGTAATTTGCCACTCAACCTTACTACCCAGTGATAAATACATTAGAATATCTTGGTTTAAAATGCCGTTACGTTTACATAAAGGTATGATGAAAATAACCAGTTCTGCAGAACTTTCAAATCTATTAACTGCATTAACCAGTATTGATAATGATTTCGATGAATCATTCAATAGGATTAAGCGGAGAACCAAAGAAGAGATTTTAAAAGACAGTGAAGATGAAGGCGACATATTAGAGTTTTTAGCGGAGTTTGATGGTAAAACTTGTCCAAAATGTCATTCAAGAATGAAAAAAAGCCGGAATCATAAATATCTGAATTGCCAAGTATGTGGTGAAGTTGTAGTCTTAGAAGATGGGAATCCGATTTTTGATATACCCACAGATAAGTTACCCCTCTCATATTCGGGCAACTTTCCTGTAAATTACTACATGCCAGCCATAGGAATTACTATCAAATGGATTATGGGGGAGTGGAAAGCTATTGTAATTATCTACGCAAAAGAAAATCCAGATAAGAGATGGTTAAGATTTTATTGGTGGACTAGAAATTTACAAGAATATATTTCAAGTAAATACCGTGCAGACGTCAGTACTGCAAAAGCGTTGGCATGGACTGCAAGAAGGGGTGCAGGTTCAACCAATGTATATGACAAAGAAGTTATTAAGAATATGATAAAAGGATTAAAAAAGATTAAACAAGAATTGGACTGGTGAATTATATGGCTATTTCACTCTGGCAAGAATTACTCCAGAAATTTCAAGAAGGTCTCGAAAACTCGATTGAAAAAATCAGTGAAAGAGATATAGACACTATCCCTGGAGCAAAAGAACGACTCATTGAAAAACTTGAACAGATCAAACGCTATCTTCCGCGCAATGACGGGGAGTATATCATTAAAATTATTGACGATTCCATACAAAAATCATTTTTCCCACGGATAAATAATATCTCAGAGGCATTTATTAAAATATTAGATGCACGAACACCAGAACAAGATTATATTATACAAGAATTGATAAATGGGTTTATCTCTTCGGAAGGTAAAGTAATTGCATCCAGTAAAGGGGGACCAATCTTAGATAATCTTGTTGAGGCATTTAAAAAACGGCGCGATTTTAAGATTGTAGATTTTCAATACTATGCTATGTTTGGCAACCCAAATAAGCCCCGAAAATATGTTATCAACCGACTAAAGAAGATTGTTGAGTTCCTTGGATTAGAGTCGGATTGTTATGTTAAAACAGATGTGGGAACAGGTGAAGACAAAGAAATTACGTATTTCTCATTTCCAAAAGAAATTAATCAAATTTTAGAAGGAAGATATATTGAGACATTAGAAACAGGCGAGACGTATGTGACCGATAAATTCGATAAAATGGTATTCATAGCATTCTTTCTTGCAAAAGTATCCGTTGAACGAAAAACATTAGATAAATTCAAAATAAATGGTATCTGTGCGATTTTTGCACTCATAATGATTATCAGTTTCATGCCCAAATTACAGATAGATGAAAAAAATCCAATTAATCGAGATCCACATTTTGATGCACAATCTATGAGTGTTATTCCTAAGTCATGGATGAATTCAGATATTCTATCTGAGTTATTACCTCCATTAATTCAAGTAATGGCATTTAGATTAGGGGGAAATGATTGGTTGGATAAAATTGAACTTACTGAAAAAAAGATAAAATTGCACCTCCAAGCCCAATTTCTTTTAAAGGATGTGAATAAATGGGTATTAGGTAACATGTGCCGAGTAGAAATCCCAATCTTTATAGAAATATCTGCAATCCTTAATGAAATCACGGTTGGAATGGAAAGGGAGAGAAACTAAAAATGGTAAGAGAAACTTGGTCAGATGTATTAGCGTATTATCTTAACTATGTAACGAATCTACAACCCGTTTTTGAACAAACTCAGCGATTTATTTTAGATCTTAAGCCAGAATCATTATTAAACCGTGAAATTTTTGAGGACAAATTGAAAAGGGAAAATAAGAGGTCGGTAAGTAAGGTGAAGGCGATTTCAGAATTCCTAGCAATGTTTCGAACTGAAATCTTTGAATTTATTTGGAATTACGTCGAAGAAACTAAAGATTATTTCGATCTTATCGATATTCAAGATTATATTATTGATTTTCTCATTGAATCAATAAAAGCACTTAAAACTTTGGAATCTATTACTAATCCTGATGAAGATGACCTCAGAAAAACGCTATTATATCAGTCAGTTCATATAATTCAAGAAAAAATCTTCCCACAAGGTCAGAGTCTACAAGATATTTACGATAAATTGATAGATCAATCAATAAGCTATTACGAAGTCCAACGGCACCTTCTAAAACCCGCTGCCTATTATCGTGAGGATCTCGAAAAAAGTGAAATACCAGGATTTACTCCCAATACCTACAAAATTTTGAATCAAATAACTTCCTTATTTAATCTTGATCCAAATTATTATGAAATGCCAGAAGACAACGCAATAGATATACCCGTTATTTTACCAGAACAAGTTTTTGATCCTTTTATAGAGCAGATTGCGAATAAAGAAAGAACAGCGATTACGAGAATTCTAAAAAGAATGGAGTTAAGAATTATTGATGGTATTTTCATTGGTCCAACAGAAAGATTTTTGGAATTAACAGAACCACATAATTATATAACTAGAAAATCGGTTTCAGAGGATAAAGAGCGAATAATCCCACAGTTTAGCAACGAAACGTTAGTATTATTATATCTTGCAAAAACCTCGTATCGTCGCGGATTTCTCTCGAGAGAATTGATCAATTGGATAAGTTCAAACATTGCGTTTCTCATCTATAAAGGTATATTAAAAGTAATAGTATCTGATGATAATATCTTTTATCCTATTTTCGTTGACCTCAAAGTTGAAGAGAAAATACTACCTTATTTGATGAAACTAGCATGCTTTGAAAACTACTTGAGAATGGATAGGACCAAAATTAGAGATTCAGTTCAATATCGAAAACAAATCTTTAATTCATTAGGTTCCAAAAATGAATATATTGAAAGTATTATTAAAGATATAGCGGAAGCATTGCATCCACTAATAGAAAATCTCAATATTTAATTATGTTAATCAAAAAATGACATTCACAAAAGAAGTGACAACAAAAAGTGACATTTACAAAAGAAGAAATAAAAACAAGATTGGAAAAATATGGAACAGTCTATTTCCCAAACGATATTATCGATAAACCAGAGGATCTTCTTGGTCTCGATAAAAATAAAGAGATGTTGGAAGATTTCTTTAAAGCATTAAAAAATTACAAAAAATATGCTAAAAAACTACGAGAATTGAGAATGACTCCTTCTATCTCTGTTTTACTCTATGGACCACCAGGTACGGGTAAAACAAGTTTAACTAGAGCACTTGCAAAAAAATATAAAATCCCTATGTGTGTTGTTGAAGCAGATCGGTTAGTATCTCCGCTTTTAGGAGATACATTAAAAAACATGCGAAATGTTGTGGAATTAAGCGGAGAGATCGCTAAGGAAAACGGCTTATTCTTGCTATTTTTTGATGAGTTAGATGCTATTGCATCCGAAAGAAGTAGTGTTAATGAAGTCGGGGAGATCAAGCGTGGTGTAATTTCATTTTTACAAATACTTGATCGTATAGATTATGAGGGTATTCCACTAGCTATATTTGGAGCTACTAATCATCAGAGTCAGCTCGATAGTGCAGTTTGGCGAAGGTTTACATTCCATGCATATTTTGGGTTTCCCGATTTTATTATTCGTAAAGAAATTCTTATAAAATATCTTGAAAGATTAGAACAAACGCAAATTGAAGTAGATAATACAATTTATACTCAACTAGAAGACGAACTCAAATTACTAAAAAAAGAATATCAATCCATAAAGAAAAAATCGATAACATCAGTAAACAGGTTTGAATTTGAAGATATTTTTGCTGACAAGAACAAAGGAAAAACCATCGGGATATTAACCTCCACTAGAGGTTATACTGGTGCAGATTTACAAAGGGGGATGCGCGTTTCATTATTAAAAGGAATCCAAAAAGGACTATTAAAATATGAAGATTTATTGGATTCATTGAAATTCGTAGGTGGAACTAGGATTCATGTCAAGCAACAACAATTATTGTCTGGTAATGAAGAACATAAAGAGATCTATTATTCGAAATCAAATAATAAAAACACCCAAGATATAAATAAATCTAATAAGAAAAAACCATTAGAAATATAGAGAGAGAATTCCAGTCATGGAGTCAAAAATTGCACGCATTATTGATAAAAATAACGAAACATTAAATTCTTTATTATTTGAGAGTGATTCGATAATTAAAGCAATTGATTCAAGAACAGGACAGATTGAGGATCGAGAGAATCGAAGTAAATTACAATTCAAAGATGTTAAAGCCCGGGTGAATCTGAATCTCCATAAATTTTCTGATATCATTGATTATTTAGTAGAGTTTTGGGGTGATTTAAAAGATATCACTGGCGGTGCAAAATACAAGGAAACGGTTAAAAAACTAACATCGATCAAAAATGAGATCCAAACAAAAATTAAACAATTTGGCGCCCTTTTCATTAATAAACATACAACAAAAATCGCTGGTAATTATCAAATACCGAGATCTATCGCTAATGAGTCTTGGTTGCAGATCAGCGAAGAAATAAGAGATAATACACAATTTCAGGAAGTAATTGAAAACATAGAAGAATATACTAAAGACTATTACAACACTCTTTTAGATAAAGAATTAGAAAAAGTAAAGCGAGACTATCCCCAACTCGATGAGATTATATTAGAGGACTTCAAAGATAAGTTCTTAGAATCACAGATAAGTTTTGAAGATTATTTCGATAGTGTTAAAACTAAACTCGAAACTGAAAAAAAAAGAAAAAAAGGGCCAAAAACTCTTGAGGAAGAAGAATACGAAGAAAAGCTCAGAAAAATTCAAGAAGATTTCGATAATTATGAAGCATACATGAATGCAGATGAACGAACTCTTAGGAGAATGAAGCGAAAGGGAATTTACAACTTAAATACGAAAAAGCAAAAACGCCGAATAAGGCGACCCAAAAATTCTGATGATGAAAAATGAAAACAATAGAAGAGATTGGTGAAAATTCTTTGGATTATAATAAGTTCCAAACATTTATCATTCAAGGATCATCATATCTTGAGCATAAAGACCTCAAGAATCAAGATTTTTGGTTAGATATAAATGCCAATAATATATTTAGTGATGCTTTCATACCCTCTGATGTTATTTTGAATAATCTTTGCGAAGATAAACATATTGATCAAGACGCCACTGTAATCAAGGAAGCGGAATTAAATAACTTCTTTGAAATATTTAACTCCTCTTATGAAATTATGGAGAATCAAGGAAAATTCATAGAATTAATGAGCCAGTTAAGAAATCTCTTTGTTTTATTTGATCTTAT
>WJKO01000651.1 GCA_014729055.1 Promethearchaeota archaeon
GTTGTGTTATGAATACGATTATTGATAATGCTGATGTTTTTAACAATCGTAGCATCAGTTAGAAGACCTTTCAAATAGACTGCATTTCCGGTGTTTTTGAACATGTAATTGTCGTCAATAGTAATATTTTCCGATTTACATATACTAACTCCGACGCCATTAGCCGAGATATCATTACTTTCAATTATTGTATTGTTTGCGAGATAGTCATAGATTCCCACATCATTGTCAAGTATTGTATTATTATATATCATATTACTATATGCATTTGATGTAATTCTAATGCCGCTAGGGTTGTCGAAATCATGATGGTGGCCAGAAATGGTGTTGTTATAGATTTTATTATAAGAAGTTCCAAATGAACTTATTTCAATTCCCGCTTCATAGTCCCCCACATCATTATCCGTAATATTATTGAAACTGAATGTATTATTGGTACCGCTGTGAATTCTAATACCTCCATTTTGATTGCCCGTTATATTATTCAAATAGATGTTCTGATCGCTATCAGCCATCTCAATTCCGTAATCCGAATTATTTGCGATGTGATTATATCGAACCCAATTGGGTAAATTTGTGCCGTAATAAGATATTCCAACACCCTCATTAAATGAGATGTTATTCCATTCAAAAATGTTCCAATCGTCACTTGCACCGCTGAAATCGATGCCATATTGCGTGTTCTGCCATATCGTATTATTTTTAATGATATTTCTATCCGCTTGATACAGCTGAAATCCTCTTTCATTGGAATAAAGGTCACAGTCTTTTAACGTACAATTATTTGTTTGTTCGAAGAACATCCCGTTGATATTTCCATGGGAAATACATCTTTCAATGGTAATATTTTTCGTATTGTATAAATAAATGCCGCTATCTTTCCAGTTAGATCCTGAATTAGTGAATAAGCAATCTCTAATAACAAGATGTTTTGTTGTTCCTTGTATGTCTATGGCTGATCCAGACTCACCAGAGTCAATGGAAAGTCCTTCAATTATATACGGATGACCTTCAGAGCCATCTCCATCCGTTATATTTTCAAATGATCCCAACTCAGCGTCTCCATTTAGTGTAATTTTTCCATGCACTATATAAGACGATTGCAGTTCCGATTGTATATCCGATCTGGTAACATTATGAGATTTAAGGGATATTACGGGCAAAGTTGCTATTATCGTAAACAAGGCTATAAAATATATGGTATTATTCTTACAATTTTTTCTACTTCTACTTCTCTTCCCGGCTTGTTTCATTATAAATGACCTTATGTATTGTAAATTGATTAAATTAACTACTAAGCGATATTTAATTATCTACTAAGTTATATATATCATTTTTCTTGTTTTCTTTGTTCTTTAATAACCCGCAAGGCAGTTATAACTTTTTTTAAACCTTTTTTTAATTCCTCAACTTCTTGTTCTGTTGTAAATCTGCCTACCGTAATCCTTACCGTGCCTTGAGCATATTCTGGTTCCATATTCAAGGCACGAATGACATGACTCACCTCTCCAGAGTCTGCAGAACAAGCTGACCCTGTTGATATTGCAAACCCGTCAAGATCAAGTCCCAATAATAATTCATTTCCTGGAATATTCTTAATACTTAAGTTAATGTTGTTTACAAGCCGATTTACGGGATGTCCATTTAATTTGACCCCTGCTATATTTTTCTCTGCCCAACTTATTATATCTTTTTGAAATCGCTTTAAACGTCCCATCTCCTCCTCCCTACGAGTATCCATTAACTCGACTGCTTTTGCAAATCCGGCTATACCGGGCACATTTAACGTGGAGGGTCTCCAATTAAATTCATGTCCCCCTCCATGCATAAGAGGATCTAGATAAAAATCCCATTTTCGATTCTCCTTCTTTAGAGATTCTTCTGATTTATCAATAGATGTCTTCCGTCCACAATTTTTAAGAAATAATAAACCAACACCTTTGGGTCCGTAAATCTTGTGTGCTGATGCAGATAACATATCAATCTCCAATTCATGAAGATCTAATCTAATTTTACCGAATGATTGTACCGCATCCGTATGAAACAAAATGTTATTATTATGCGCAATTTGACCAATTTCCGCAATTGGTTGTAACGTTCCTATCTCATTATTTGCATGCATAACTGATATTAAGATGGTATCGTCGGTGATGGCATTTTTAAGTTGATCAAGTTTAATAACGCCATTTTGATCGACCTCGATATAACTGACTTTTACGCCTTCCTCTTCGAGGTATTTACATGTATTAAGTACGGCAGAATGTTCGATTACGCTGGTTATGATATGTGGCATTCTGCTTTTAGCATTGTTGTTATTATTATCATCATTATTCTTATTATGTAAGAAATGTCTAACGACTCCTTGTATTGCAATATTATTCGATTCGGTGCCTCCGCTTGTAAATATAATCTCTTTTTCATTGACATCAAGAATATCCGCTATCTTTTTCCGTGCGTTTTGGAGTTTTTCATGGGCTTTTACACCGATTTTATGGACTGATTCTGAATTACCATATATTGTTTTATAAACCGCGTTCATCTCTTCCAGAACTAACGGGTCAATGGGTGTTGTTGCCGCGTAGTCAAAATAAATATGTTTTGTATTTGACATTTGTATTCATTTGAATTAGTTAGTCATTTTATTTGAATTACTAGCTTCTCGAAAGAATAGGATTCATCGCAAAAAAAGAGAAAGAAGATACCAGAGATTTCGGTTAAAGCAGTACATCCAAATTACTCAGCGTATCTAACCATTGGGGATGTATAAAGAACACCGTTGTCAGTACCACTACCAAACCGATTGTGATAAAGAAAGCCGTTCTCAGCATCTTACCCATTATATCGCCGTTTTTTTGCATGCTTTGTTGTTTAGATTCTCTATTCTCTGCACTCGAAACCCGCTTCTTTTTAAGTATAAAATACCCCAAGATGATAAGTAAAACCACCCAAACTAATGCTAAATATCCTGTCCACGCATTATATAAAACATCAGAGTAGAATAGGCCAAATATGGATCCCGTGATATTTGAAACCATTTTTAAATTCCCGAAAAAGGTAGCCCTTCTCTTATATGGAATCTCAATTGTCGTATAGTTATCTACATAATTCAATAAATGCTGGAGACCTTCCCTTCCCCCGATCAATTCAAATAACGTATTATCTTCTTCTTGAGCTATAAAAATTGTAATTTCGGCGATTTCACATGCATGACAAATTTGAACCTCTTTTATAAACTCCTGTTTTGCATTTGGATTCATTTCTACGTTGAAAGTATATAAACTACTGCCTGTTGTTGACACTCCTATGGACATTGAAGACTTATTCTTCCAAAATCCATTTTCATAGCCCAATTCTTCATCAAGTAACTCAACATAATCAGTAATCTGACTTGCCCATTGATATGTAAAATATTCAAATGGCTCATCATACAGTATTGCACTTTCGCTTCTATATACCATCCAATCAATCGAGCTAATATTTTCCATCAGAACAGGGTCAAAAGGATTTTTATAAACAACAGATACATCGTAATCGCCATCTCGATAATCATTAATCGATGCAAGCCATTGTGTGACGAATACTTCATATCCGCGTTCTCTGACATAATTTGTGGTATTTTGTATGTATTTCACGTAATCATAATAATAACTTTGGTTATACCTCGATATTCTTGTTAACATTTCCATATCATCGACGAAACCGATGCATGGTGTGTTGGGCGTTGCATCCCAATAATCCATCATATCACAGAAATCTTGGAAATCTTCAGTTCTTTTTTCTGGTTTACTTTCGAATCCTTTTACAATAACAACATCCACACCGTGTTCATAAACTCTTGAAAAAGCGGGATCGGTATAATCTTGCCACATTTTCATACCAATGTTGTTAGCACTCATTAGATCGAGCGTTTCATTTGATAAATCACGGGGATCGCTGGCCCAAAACCAGATTTTCATCTCATGATCTTCGGGACGTGTAATTGTAATGATTGTATTTTCGGGGATCATAGTGATAAGTAAACCTGAGAACACAACTATATTACAGAGCAATGTAGCGTTTAGCAGTTTTCTATTTCTCGTGCCAGGATTTTTAACGAAATTAATAACATTCTTGATCGGATGTTTAACCAGATGTTCTATCATAGAGTAAGACTTGTATTTTCTCGTTTTTAGAGGTATTGGAATTAAACTACGCCCGTTATATTGTCTTAATAGAAATAACCAACAAAATAGAGCGGCTATACATTCAATAAATATTAGAATAGTATTTAAGGGACGTTCATATAAAAAAATTGTATCCAGTTCATTTACAATTTCCTCTGCAAATGACAA
>WJKO01000652.1 GCA_014729055.1 Promethearchaeota archaeon
ATTAAAGGGGGATTACCGATTGACTCTAATTCATTAAAAAAAAATATTGTTAATAATTCAATATCATAACCGCTCATTAGTTTTCCATTTTGGTTGTTCCAATGTTTAATCAGCTTGATTAGTGTTATTGGGAAATTTTTATACTTTTTATTATCTTGCATAAGAATGCGACCAAATCGAAAGGGAAAATGCCCATTCCAACTCTTCAGATTATAATTTGGGATCATTACGATATGGTAATCATAATTATATACCTCTGGATTTCCAAAATAAATGGGCATTATTTCCAGGTCGAAATTATCTGATTTATATTTAATAGTGATGCAAGGTTTATCTTGAGCGATTTCATTCTGAAAAAAATTATCCAGATGTTTTTTTATGGTTCGTAATGCAGAACTAGGGGTGCTTAGTGGTTCACCAGAGAGATGATGATCAGAGGGCACACAACCTCCTATAACAGCCAAAATGTCCACATCCCATCTATCATCTAAACTTTTTCGAATTTGTGTCCTCCGCTTCCAAGATCCGTGGAGATAAGTTTTAGAAGAATATTTTGATCCATCAACATAGGGGATATCTCTCTCCAATGTTTGTCTTACTCGATCTACCCGTTTCTTAATATCCTGCTTCTGATATTGAGAAGGTTCAATTTTCTCCTTAACTTCTTGCAAATACTTGTTCATTTGATCTAGTTGGGACATAATAAAATTTTCATCCTGATTATTGTCTTTAAGGTAATAAAATATATTCTTAAAGTGTATATCTTCTAATTTAGAAACCTATAAAAACAAAAAGAGGGTATCGAATTATAAATGTATTTATCAAAAAGTTGACAAATTTGACGGGGTCATATCATAAGTGAATGAAAATCAATCGAATTCGATAATAATTCTAAATTTGTTATCTAAATAATAAATTGAAATATTCACTCGTTTCATTACCAAAAATATCCACGATGGTTAGCACTATTGTGTGATTACCAGGTTCATCATATTTATGAGAACATTTTGTATCAGCGGCTTCAATAATTTTTCTTCCCGCACCTATCTCCCGAAATGAATAATCGTGTGCAACGAATAGATCTTTTTCGCTATAATCCCAATCTACCGCCCAAAAATCAATTAAATCAAGGGAATTAATTTGATTCATATCCAACTCATACATATTAGTATGATAGTCCGTGAAGAATTTATCAAATTCAAGTGTTAATGTTCTTCCTTTCGGATCGACAGTCTGAGAAAATTCTAAGAAGGGGAGTTCTGGAAATGGTCTTTCATCGCTACTATTATTAAGCAAAGATTGAGGGATCAGTCGCAAATCTACATCAATCTTTTGGTCCTCTTGGAATAGGCGCTTAAAAAAATTCACCTCCATAAAATAATCCCAGCCAAGAATGACTAACTTGTTCTTGTCTTGTAACTTTAGCTCATCGATTGCCTTTTGAATTCCTATGGGTGAAATGATCGAATCGATATCTCCTATATGGATGTAGGCATCTCCTTTTTCGCCTTGTAAATGATCAAATCCATCAACATAATTCCCACCAAATTTTTTTAGAATAAATTTATAGTAATTCTTTTGACTTTCAGCAATCAATTCCTTTTTTTTTAACCTTAAATACATCAGATGTTTGTTATACATTTCTAAATTTAGTAGTTGAAAGGGATACTTGGCGGAATCCTTATTTAAGAGCATTCTCTTCCTTATTTCATTAACAGAATAGCGGCTTAAATCTGCGCCGATCCATCTCCTGTCTAATTCTTGGGCAACGGCAGTAGTCGTTCCAGATCCACAAAAGAAATCTGCCACGATATCATCTGGTTTGGAACATAGAGAAATAATTCTCTTGAGAAGTTTGATTGAATTCTCAGTTGGATATAGGGTCTTTTTTCTCTTTTCGTATCCTACGATATCCATCCATACATTATCGTCATTTGATTCGTGCTCAATGGGATCGGGATTACTTCGTTTTTTCTTCTTTACCTTTCCAATATATTTCGCATCTGGTGTTTTACGATATAAAAATAGGCTATCAGATTGAATGATCAAGTGCTGTTGATATTCTAACGCTTTATTAGAGACGGGTTTATACATCCTCCGAATGAGAAATTCCGTTAAAAAATTTGATTCTCCAAATATTTGATCTAATATGACTTTAGCGTAATGTCCATAATGATAATCAAATCTAACCGCAATGAAGCCCTCTCGTTTTAATAGTTTATGTATCAATCTTGCTCTCTGATAGAACCATCGGGAAAAAGTCTTAGCATGGTTCGGTTCTGACCAGATATTCTGATACGCAACTTCCTTTATGGGCGAGGGCGTCTGCTCCACGGTTTTTCTCTTTTTACCTACTCCAATGGGAATGTCAATGTATTCATTTGAACCCGTATAAAATGGAGGATCTATGTAAACAAGCTGAATGGAATTAGCAAACTTTCCCAATAAACTATTCATTATGTAGAGATTATCTCCCCAAATAAGGAGATTTTTCCAATCTTCCCGAGATTCCTCTTTATCTTTTGTATCTTTATTTTCTTTCTGCGTATCTAAAAATTTCATTAGAGTCGTGGCTTTTAATTTCTTTACCTTCTTTTTTGCAGAACTCGAAGACTGCCGAGGGATTTTAGTAGTGCCATTAACCTTATCCGAGAGATAATTCTCTAATATTTGTAATTTTAGGCAGGGAAAATCTCGATTTTTCTTCCCCCAATCAAATGTAATTGGAAAATCACTCAACTGTGTCTCCCTCCAATTCATTTGCCATTTCTAAGAAAGAGATATGTTGAAATGTATCATAAAACTGATCTTCTTCTACGAATAAATATTCCCAATCTGGTCCAGCTTTTTCCGCCCATTTTTCTGCAACTCTTCTTTTCAATTCCGTGGATCGTTTATCTTTAAAACCTTCTCCTTTTGTTTCTACTAAATAGCTTTTTCCTTTCGTAGTAGATACAAAAAAATCGGGGATATACCTGCGGAGAAATCCTTTATCGTTATAATAAAGATAAAATTGCATTTTCCTTATAATCCTGCAAAATTTTGTTACCCCCGAGTCTTTCTCCAAGTATTTAGCAAATTCTTCTTCGAGTGAGCTGTCAAAAAAGGAGAAATTAAAGATGGATTTCTTAAAACTTTTAACCTTACGGCTCGTAAACTGATGGGGGGTTTC
>WJKO01000653.1 GCA_014729055.1 Promethearchaeota archaeon
ATCTATGTTTCAGTAATTGCCCTAAAGCCTTTATCTCGGCTAATACACCTATTCGCATTGGACTCCAAGCCTTCCACCTCATTAAATAGAGCAAATCATAGCACCGCTTAAATACAAATTCCTTGTCCGCTGTGGGATCCGCTGAACTGATATCGTTAAAAATTTCTTCTATGCTCGCGTTCCCCCGTAGTTCTTCGGACTTTAGATTCCATAATTGCATCGCTTTTTCTTTTAAAGCGTTCGCTGATACACCGTTGGGCGTTTTCGCAATGCCAACGCGGGAAATTTCCCTAAGCAACTCTGATGCTTCTTCACTCATTATAATTTCTCCGTAATGATCTCTATTGTTCTTATTTAAAGAACCACATATTTATACATTTTGCACACGTTAAGGTGTAACGATGTTCATTTTAGCACGATGTGAAACCTTAAAACATCTCTTTTACCGCCATGCCGAATTGAAAATTAAAGCGTTTGGAATTAAGGTATATAATCGGACGATACCCCTATCATATTTACATCAATGTATAAGGAATCCTCCAAAAAAGTATTTCCATAATCCACCAAGATCACATTTGTTTACATAAGTAATGAACTCTAAGTTCATCGGACGGAAGAATCCAATAATTTTTTATAGATCTAATAAAATAGTGATATTGATGGGATCAACATATTGCTAACCGAAGAAGAAGAAGTTAGCCCTTATCACTAATAATAAGTATTTATCATATCATTTGTCAC
Organism: Promethearchaeota archaeon; assembly: GCA_014729055.1. Classification (GTDB taxonomy): domain Archaea; phylum Asgardarchaeota; class Lokiarchaeia; order Sigyniarchaeales; family Promethearchaeaceae; genus WJKO01. The sequence continues at coordinate 742 of WJKO01000653.1, forward strand.
CCATTTACGTTTATGTCTATACAATTAAGGGGAATAGAATATGTCGGAAAAAGTAAGCCAGTCGATTGTGTTTTTTTGTGTTATTGGAGGGTTTCTACTTTGCATCCCTCTCATCTCGGGATTGATCAATGGAAATTTAGTATTTTTACAAGGAGATCACGGTTCATTAGCTTTTCAAGATACCATGGGTGAAGAAGGTGAGTTGTATGTGTCATCGAGTGGTGAAATAGGTTCCTATTCAATCGAGCTTGATGGAATTACTCTTACAGAATCTATCAAGAACCCCGAGACCAGAGAATGGTATCCTGACTATATACACATGCAAAAGGGATGTAGAACCGGTGATCTAACCGGCATGAGCTGTTTTCACAGTCACTACAAAAAAGTAATGGCAAAGGTAAGTTTTCCGACTAGAATTTTTCAAAACGATACCGTTCAGATCATAATTAATTCTTCATATACAGGTGTCCATTTCAAGGTTCCAAAATATGACGTGCAAATTACGCTGAACGAGGACCCGCAAACAATAAACTTAACGGGAAAAGGCGGGAACTTCATTCATTTTATGGCGTATAGTTGCCATCATTTTACGTTTACGGCATCTTTCAAAAAGATACGACAATTTTATACGTTTGACTCAGAAGTGATTGAAATTTACCCGCAACAATCCGGTATTCTTGAAGGGATCCATAATCTCGCCCTTCATCTCCAATATACTGACGGGCATACGGAAGTTTTGTCTTCACCCGTAATGCTGGATTATAGTACGCCAGAGATCACTCTAAGCAAATTCCCCACAAATGATACCGTTATTTTCGAACCGCAATCGGTACAATGGACGGGGACTGTCACGGACAGAATTGACACGGACGCCTATCTCTCCATTATTGCGGAAAATGTAACCACGATATATTCATTACCCCTTGGGACTAACGGGTCAATGAACCAGATTTTAACACCTCAATCCGGTGAATATACCTGGGTACTTTGGGCAGAAGATGCTTTGGGACATAGATCGGAAATATACGGGAACTTCTCCGTGTTACCCGCGGACGCAAATTATAGCAGAATTTCGGTTATCCCTCCTGCGTATCATGATGGTACCGAGGAAAACATCGAAATTGATATAGATATTGATTCATCATTTACTATGCTTGATTATTCTATTATTATTACGAATCTCAATACATCCGACCAATATCTAAACCAGACTTTACTGCCGGCAATATGCGAAAACACGGAATATAATATTAAAATTTACGAAAATGGAACATTGGTTATTGATTTCGAGTTTATGGTCCTCTTTATCCCGCCTCCACAGCCCGAACAAGACGATTTTGGCGTATATTATCAGAACCCGATGGGAGAAACGGGAAACATCTCAATACCTTTTGATGATGTGGACACATATATCATAAAGGTTAATGAAACTCTGATGACGAATGCGACTCCAACTGGGGAAGTCCACCAAGGATCCGCAATGATCTTTCTTGACCCGAAAGGACAAGGAGTGAATGAAGGATTGAATAATCTTGAGTTATTTGTAAATTTAACCAATGGGCGAGCATGTAATCTCACTGATACGATGCTTATGGACTATTCTGCTCCTATTATTAGTTATAATGTTCCATTAAACGAAAGTATGTTTAAATATAATGAATCCGCCGCGTTTTCAGCGCACGTTGTGGACAGCACGGACGTAACTACAGAATTATGCATCCGTAACTCCGAGGGCATCGTAAAGTATTCTATTGTTGGAGCCGATACTATCTATCAAAATTTGATCGCAGTTCCGGACAATTACACGTGGACATTAACGAGTATAGATGTATTGGGTCATATGAGTTTGATTAAAGGAAATTTCAGCGTAAGCCCATATATACCTCCCGATCCCGAATTCACAAATATCTTGATTGATTTACCCGAGCGATATTCCGAAAAGGACGATACTGAATTGCGGTATACCGTTACCATTTCGAGTAATGCAGAATCAGAGTTTATCATCCTCATTCACGATAAAACCCACGAGAAATTATACACAAAAACTTCGGGTACTTTTTCAACGCCTGCAATCGGAGAAGCAACTGAATTTAATGTGAAAGTGCTCGCAGATGGAGAGGTATTACTTAACATGGATTATTCCGTGGCTTATATTCCTGCTCCAAAGTACAATATTCTTGATATACTACCCGTAATAATTGCGTGTGCTACGGTCATTCTGTTGGGTGTAATGCTTTCATTAAAATCAAAAAAACGCAAGCGTACAGACAACTCCATCATTCGTCCAATACATGAAGAGATCGAAACCTTTAATACCGATTTGGAAAGTGTGCAGGTATTTCCGCAAAAACTATTCAGAATATTGATGGCAATTATTATGTTGTTTATAACCGTTATGCTCCTTATCCAATTCGACTTAATTTCAACAAATTTAAGCGGCGGAAACTTCTTTAATGAAACCATGGGATCCAATACCGCTGCAATTCTCTGGACGGGTCTGGGGATCGGAGTGATTCTTGTTGGAATTTATGCGTATAGTCGCGGAAATAAGGAAAAGGCAGCTCTTGCTCTGCTTTATGGGGAAGTAATTGAAGATACTTCATCGGATGAATTTTATCGATTGGCTTTCGATGGCAAGAAATATGACGGGGAAATGGGAAAATTCCAGCAACAAATGAAAAAGAGATATGAGAAAACGCATAAATCAAAAATTGTGAAGCGTTGCAAGGACATCCACAAGCGTCGTAAAGATATGGTTGGGTTAATTCCCACGAGAGAAATGGTTGAAATGAACCGATATGATGGAGAGGCCATCTATAAACCCACCATTGAGGGTTATATGTATGAAGACAAAGAAACGGGTAAGAAAGATTATTTAATTGTCAATAAAGACGCATTATTAAGCAATACATCAAGACGGGCTGAGAAAATCCGAGAAAAAATTAAAATTCAAGAGCCTGATATTGATGATAGTATAAAAGAATTTAAAGAATTTAAGAATAATATTGAAGAATACAAAAAGAAACACCCAAAACCGAAAAAGAATACAAACTAAGTGAACAATATGGGTTTATTTAATAAACGAGAGCTCCCCCCGGGGTATTTAAAAGTCAGATTTTTGTGTTTGCGTTCCAATAAGTTGTTTGATGAGCTACGGGCATTCATTGCGAACGTAAAACCACATGAAGAGCGGATAGAATTTTATAAGTTCGGGCTGCATTTTGTGCTGGAACTAAAAGATTATCTCGGCAAACCTACCACCGTGTCGAAGAACATCTTGTATGATACTGTTGTTTGTTATGCCATGTTTTTTGATAAATTCTCGCTTGAACAACAATTTCCGGGCACGTTTGGCGAGAAATACGGGTTTTTAAACAAATTTAGCCCGAACAAAACGTCTACATCTCAAGAAGAACTGCCCAAGCGCAGAAAAGAAAAAGGAAGAGATGTATCGTATATCTTTACGG
>WJKO01000654.1 GCA_014729055.1 Promethearchaeota archaeon
CTTATGAATATACTAATTTTTTATTTGGGTTTACAAAATCCTTAATCTTGCTTAAAAAGAATCCAGAAGTTATCGTCGCTGCTATGGAAGAATTAGTGAAGTATTGGAAGGATTTTGTTTCCACCTTTTATAGAGAAGTGGAGGGAAATGTTGATATTCTTTGTGTAAACGGAGACCTTGCAGAACAGAAAGGTCCTGTAATGAATCCAAAGGTATATAACAAATACATTAAGCCAATTGACAACGATTTCAGTAATTTCATTCACTCGCTAAGAGAAACAGATTTATTCATTAATTATCACACATGTGGAGCGACAACGGCTTTTCTCCCTCATTTTATCGACATTCGATATGAGGCATATAATCCTGTGCAATTAGGCGCTTACGATATGGAGCCATGCAGCTTAAAGAAACGATTTGGTCAAGATATTTGTTTCTGGGGCGGATTATGTAAAACTAATATTCTCGCGTTTGGTACTCCAAGTGATGTTGCAGATAATGTAAAACATAACATAAATTGCTTCAAACCCAATGGAGGTTATATTGCTGCTAATATACATAATATAACCGCAGAAGTTCCTCCAGAAAATATCGTTGCAATGTTTGACACAGCATTTCAGAATGGACGCTATAGATGACAAGAAACTTATAAATAAAAGAATGAAAATGATATAAAACATGGACACAAAAGCTTTGTTATTCTGGCTCATCGTCTTTGTATCTCCCATCCTAATAATTATCGGAATCGTAAAGATGTTTAGTAATCAGTGGACGGCTCTTATACTGTTCGCAATTGTAATTGCTTATTCATTTTTCTTTATGGTAAAAGGAAAACAATGGCAGGCTGCTGACGCAATTCCGAAAGTATCAAAATATATGTTTATTGTTGCTCTCTTATTATTAATTGTAACTATTTATATGATGTTATAGGAGAGATACTTTCTTTCATTTTCCCGTCAATTTTTTTGTTATTTCTAACCATTTGATTAGTTTTAAGAGGATTTCGGTATATTCTAAAATATCTGAAATCTATACATCAAATGAGTGATTCATAAATGGAGATTCTTACATGAGTGAAAAGTCATTAGATTCTGAATTTAATGTTAAGCGTTGTGAAAATAATCCGATTATTAGACCACGAATGCCGGGTTTAAGGTGGGGCAAGGGCAATAATATTAATGGTCCTACTTTAATGAAAGTTCCGAAATGGATAGAGGATCCTTTGGGTAAATATTATCTATATTTCGCTCATCACGGAGGAAAATACATTCGTCTTGCCTATTCAGAATCAATCAGAGGTCCATATGAAATTTATAAACCAGGTACCCTTACTAACAAGATAGAGTTTTTGAAACACCATCATATCGCCTCTCCCGAGATTTGGATAGATAGAGAAAAAAATATTATTAGAATGTATTTTCATGCAAACATTAGAGGGAAAGGAATTTATAAAGACCAAGGTCAGATGACCTATTTGGCCAGTTCTAAAGATGGCATTCATTTTCAACCTCGTTCTGAACAACTAGCTCCTTTTTATCTGCGTGTTTTTAGGCATCAAGGATATTTCTACGGCATTGCCAAAAATGATAATTTAGATGCTCTACTCGTTCGTTCAAAGGATGGATTGTCAGAGTTTGAGCGAGGGCATAGTTTTATGCTCCATTACAGGCATGGGGCATTTCTAAAAGAAGAGGATGTGGTTTATGTATTTTTTACAAAGGCGTTTGATAAACCAGAAAGAATTCTCGTCTCGAAAATGAGATTAGAACCAGATTGGACAAAATGGTCTCTTAGCAAACCAAAAATTGTGCTAGAACCTGAAAAGAAATGGGAAGGTGCAAATTATCCCCTTACTCAATCCAAGTACGGAGGTACAAAACCTGCACGAGCGTTGCGAGATCCATTCGTATTTAAGGAAAAGGACACCTTATTTCTTTTTTACACAGTTAAAGGAGAAAACGGAATTGCGCTTGCGGAATTAACCCATAAACAAGCTTGAATTAATTATCCTTTGGATTTCTTGAAAATCCGATTGCTACAACAATCATCCCAAGAGACAAGACTGCAAAGAATATGACATCTAATAGTTGTCCTGTTTCTACATCCGAAACTATTTGGCTTGCAATTGATATTCCTATACTTATCAAACAAATAATCAATCCTGTGAGAAAAATAATCATATGCATTTTACGCTCCCGCTTAATCTTACGAATTCCGTGTAAATATAAATCAACGATTGATGTGATTAGAAATACGAGTATAAATAGCACTAAAACCAAGAGAGGCATTAGCCTTATCTGAGTATTTGCTGTTTCAATGTCAACAATATCTACTACTTCATCAATAATAATCCAAATAATGAATCCAATAACCGCAATGATCCAAGGTATAATCTTCTTTTTGTTATCTAACCATGTACTCGAATGAACCATAATTTGCATTGTGAAATACAACAACATTGTTCCCACTAATAATGATGAAATAGCAATTCGATATAGGATCTGAATGACAATGGCATTTAGAGCAAGATCGTATATAAGAATAGCACCGATATATGAGGAGATTAGTATTAGTGAAATAGCCATTAAGATATTTCCGATATATCGTTTGTTTTTTCTCAAAACAAATACTGCTGCTATAATACCTGCTAAAGTGCCTAACGCTTCAAAAAACCAACCAAGCTGCTGGAGCATAATCTAAAAAATTTTACACGGAAGAAAAATGTTAAGATTATAATTAAAAAGAAAACTGCAAGTTTCTCTTTTAAATGATTTTTCGATTCTAAGAACCTCTCCTAGTGACTTATAAATAAAAAGGATCATATAACATAAGCATGCATGTGGTAATCTATGGCTGTGGGGCAATAGGCTCAGTTTTGGCTACATTTTTGAATAAGGCATCTACTGAGAATAAAAACACAATCCACTTAGTCGGTAGAAAACATTTTATGAATTTGATTGATGAAAAAGGGCTTATCTATCACCCCTATGCATCAGATAATGAAATTCACACGATAAATTACCAAACACATATTTCAATCAAAGAGATCCACGAAGCTGACATAGTTTTCTTGACAATGAAAGCATACAATCTTAAAAATTCATTAAAGATGGCGGAAAATTGGTTTAAAGAGATCAATCCTTTTGTAGTATTATCGATGAATGGGTTAGGACTAAAAAGGATAACCAAGCAATTTATTCCAAGAGATAGAATAATAGAGTTTGCTGTGAGCTTCCCCAGTCGGATTGAAAACAACCATGTTTACAATTCAGGTGGGAATTCATTTTTTTCAATGGTTGATGAAAATGATAAGGTCGGCAGTGAAAAAAAAGAAATTATTAAAAAAGTCTTCGGAAATGACCATGAGCCAATCCGATTTGATCCAAATTTTAAACAAAGTCAATGGAAGAAAGCGATTGCAAACATCGCAATGAATGGAATTTCAGCGATATGTATGTTAACAGTCGGGCAAGTTTTAGATAGGAAAACTCTGAGATTGGTGTTGAAAGGATTGATCGACGAATCAGTAGAGATTGCGCGTAAACTAAAGGTTCGATTCGACGAAGATGTAGCAGAATGGTTCTTTAAATTTGCCGGACACGA
>WJKO01000655.1 GCA_014729055.1 Promethearchaeota archaeon
GTCATAGTGTATGGTCATGCCGGTACCGTCGTGGTTCGAGAGCCTGAGATCTTGCGTGCGGAAGGCACCGTGCTCGTCCGGCTGTCCGAGCGTGCCGTCTACCCAACTTTTTAGGTTAAGCACAACGTCTGCCGAGTCGAGTGACCCTTTAAACAGCACGTTCTGCATGACTTTGTGCATGTTCTTGGTGAACTGCTTGATGTCGACGTTGTTGGGATATTTTTTTGCTGCCGTGTGTGAGATCTTGTTCATGAGAGAGGTAAGCAGGTTGCCCTCACCGAGTTCCATTGCGGTCGCTTGCATTTTCTGCAGCCGTCCGGTGATCTCTGCCGCAACAATGTGGTCGCCCACGTCTGCCATTTTAGCGGTAAGGCTGAACTGCTGCCAGAGTTCATAAATGGGCTTGAGTTCGGGGTGCTGTTCTGCAATCTTCGCTTGTCGTTTTGCAAACCGTTTCATGAAGCGCATCCTCCGACGGACCGCTTTCGGTGAGGAATCAAATGCATAGGACTCCATGATCTGTATGGCTTCTGCCTTGTGTTTGCTGTTCAACGCCGTGGACGATGTTGTCTGTTTCCCCATCAGTCTACCCATAAGCCCCGCGCCCCCCAAGATCTCGCCGAGCTGTTCGGCAATACCGGGAGGTACACCTACAAGAGAGAAGGTGGTGGACCATGCGCATTCCGTTACGATTTCTTCGAAGATTTCTCCGACGAATCCTTTAAATCCCTCAAGGCGGTGCCAGGCAAAGCGCATACCGTCGGCAAATTCGGTAATGGAATACGAGCGTCTCACGCCGATTGCGGTACCCACCATGCTTCCGGCTATGCCGACCGCTACTTGGACGATCTGGATGCCCAACTGGATGAAAAAGATGCCCGGGTGGAATTTCTGGCTGACTTCAAGGTCGCTACGATACATCGACAGCATGCACATGATGGCGTAATCGATTTCATAGACATTTGGGTCGGAATAGTTCATCATGACAGCGTGACTTGCGGTCAACATGGGCTGTCCCGAGGGCCCCGCGGTAAAGGTTAAGTTCGTATACGCCCCGTGCTCCGCCGACCCGTCTTTTAATTTCAGCTGATAATAGTTGATCGAGTCGATAAGGTGGATGTCTTGAGTCACAGAATTGTTCACAAATAACTCATCTTTGCCCCACGCCGGCGCCCGGTAGTGATACTGGTGGACTGCCCTCCTATCTCTGGCCTTCATCTCTTCCATATGGCGCTCAATACGTTCCCGAATGACCGAAATCTCGACCTCTTCATTCCCAAATTCCGCCCGATACCATTCGAGGATTTCGTTTAACGGATAGGCCAACGGAATACACTCATCAGTTTTCGACGTTATGATCGAAATCAGCAAGGATATGCCGGTGGTAACCAGACTTGAAGCAAGATCGCCAAACTTAGCCGCAATCGGCCGAAATAACTTTGGGACTTCGTAAGGTTGTGTTATTTTCGCCCGGTCATGTAAATTGCATTCTTGCTTGTTTTCTTCCTCGCATGTAAAATTAAACCATTCGTTATGAAGGTCTCTGATAAATGGGTCCACATCTGAGAAGAACGCTTGTTCCGTATAGTATTGAAATCGCTTTATCAATGGCGATTGTGTTTGGGAAAACTCTTCTTGAAAATTTGATAGTGAACTTTGCCACCATGTCGGTTTCTCTTTACCGGTTTTGCCGAGCTCTTTAGCGTTTTCGTCGAATAATGTGGGCAAATCTTTTAATTTCTCTTCAATCAACGGACGAAGTAAAAATTGATAAGCCAAGAAACCAATCCCGCCTAGTGCAAATCCAACCGGACCTGCCCAAGCACTTCCCACAAGGTAGGCGGTTACGACTGCGCTTGAGCCGAGCATGATGCCTGTGCTAATAGCTGTATCGATTCCGAGCATTATCCAGAATTCCGGAGTTTTTAATTGGTCTTTAAACATCTCCCAAGCTTGATTCCACGTTATATCCATCATATCGGTATAATCATAATAATCTGACATCCAATGGCTGGCAATAATTGTGTCGCCTGAAACCATATACTCTGAAGGATCTGTAATGATGCGTTGTTTTCCGCTGCGACTGAGATAGACTGCAACCGCAATTCTCTCTTTAAATGAATTTTCCGTAAAAACAAACGCAATTTCGTAATATCCATCGTCGTTTGAATCATACCACGCAATAGTGCCATTTGGATCCAATCTAATATTGGTGGGAACTTCTAATCTCGGATCAAATACAACTGGTGTATGTCTTTCGACTACAAATTCCCCATTCATGATATGTCCTGTATAATTTTTCTCTTCCGTAAGCCATTCATCAATTCTATCCGGACCAATTAGGATGAATTCCAGGTTCTCACTTAAAGCATTTCCATGTTCCTCTATCACTTCATCTCCAACATGATAATAATAGTGATAGGTTTCATAGATAAGATCTATATTTTCGTTCTCCAAAATGGTCTGATTATTTCTGAATCGATCCTCGCGAACTTCAATTCGTTCATACACACCATCTTCATCGAGATCTATTTGGTGTGTAATACCGGGAATCCAATCGTTCCATGAATATTCAGTTAAGTTAACGTCAAAATAATTTTCAAGACCGTTACCCGTTGAATTAACTACTAATTCTCGATATGAGGGTATTGGGCTGCGTAAAGTTCTGGTATAGTATTCTTTAGACATTATATTGAATACTCCATCCCCGGTGAGATCCTCCCATATTTCGTAACTAATCGTTTCAGACTGTGAAATAAAGTGAAAATTTGTATTGTAAGCTTTAGTTTCAGTTACGTTATACGTCTGTATTACCTTATCCCATTTTTCTTGGTAATCCCAGTTTCCATCGCCACCAAAATCATAAAGGATTGTATCTCGAATACCGTTTTCGAAATATGTTATATTCTGACCTTCATCTGTTGTATCATAGATTTCGTTTCCTTTACCTTCACCATCGAAATATTGAGCAGTAAAATCATATTTTGCGTCCCCATTCAGATCGTATAATTCAACATAGGTCCAATTTAATTGTTTTCGTTGTCCTTCCTGTGATTTATCGGTCCATGATGGCATTTTGTCATAGGTGGAGAAGAAACCAAACATATGTTCTTTATATGAGTTTAGCGGTTTGTCAAATTTATAAGTGTAATAATATGATTGTTGGACGAGGTAATCTGGACGGCGGTTGTCGTTTATTGAAACCGAGTATAGATTCAAGTCTCGGTTCCCACATGAAGGAGTGTGTATTGAGATATTTCTTAAATAATTGTTAATGGAATTTTCTTCTACATCGAATTCATAATTTATAGTTTTTGGAGACAATTGTGTATTGAATATTGAAGGTACCAGAGCAACCATATGTTCTTTTGTATAAGCATTATCTATTTGATCCAAGTTTTCTATGGAAAATACCGCAGAGGCAATAGATTCTGGTTTATAGAGACCTAAACCCATAATTGTCAAATTCGGACGGGGTAGGTTTAGTAAATCTGCGGAATTATTAAAGATAAACTCAAATTTGATAGATTCAACGTCCCAACCATGTATATCAAAGCTCGAGTTTTCGGTTATGAACATTTCTCTTTCAGTTAGATTTATTTGTTTTAAGAAATGTGATCCAGAATCATCGACGCTGAATATTCTAAGATAATTAATATAAGTCGTGTTATCAATATAAAGAGGCAGATCTAACCAAGAATAATCTCCGATAGTGTTGTCTGAAGAACTAAAGAGACCGTAGAGTTGTTCTATGTTCATTTCAAATGAAAATGATGGATTTGCCTGTTCAATTGGGATGAAAATCTCACTTGTTAATAATTTATTATTATGTTCCCAATATTGATCGCCTTCAAGTAATTCATAATACGTTGTAAAATTGAGGTCATCATACATCAGATCATAAGGTAATCCTTCTAATTGATTGGCATCATGCTTTAAAGTTTCTGATCTCCAATCCGTGATAAAGATATCATCATCTCCGGGTTCCATAAAATAAGATAACGTAAATTGCTTCGTGTAATTCTCGTGTTGTTCTATTTTTATATCCTCATTTTTCAAATCCGTTGAGTATGTATTGATGTTACCTTTCGTTCTAGATCTTAACGAATACATCTCCGGTTGTTGTTTCCATACTGCGGGATTCAGCATTACCGTAATCTTTCTCGTAGTTAGTAGGTCTTTATCACCCGAATAATCGTCTTTTACATCGTAAAGTTTGAGAAATCCAGAATATATGGACGGAGTTTTCTGATTTTCAAGTGCATCTTCGTTAAACTTCATTTTTAGGATGGAGTTACCTGTTTCATCTTCCTCTAAAAATTCCGCATAAGTTGCCTTGTTTTCATTAGAATTAAACAATTCATCTAATTCATTATAGGTTTCAAGTTCATCGTTATATTCCCAAAGATCGACAGCTTCATACCTTTCGGGGTCATTATAGAACACTGTCCAATTCCATACATCTAAAATATCCAATAAATTGTATGTCCGAGGATCTGTGTCATACTCAAGGTTATAATAGATATCATTGATTTTGTTTGGGAGAAATTCATTCGTTGTTTTTGTCGCACCTAATTCAAAAGCAGAATCCGTCCAGTAATAGAGAAAGTTTGAACTAAACAATCGGGCTCTTAATGCTTCTGGATAGCTGGTACTCACTTTAATAACGTTCTCGCTGCCGTTAATATAACCGTCTATTAGATAGAGGTTTATGAATTCTGGCGATTCAATTATAGATACATTAATTTTCAAGTTACAGAACCGACTTTGGAACTGAGTTGGAATCTGTAAATTCATGGTTTCTAATATAAATGCATCGTAGCTGGTATCTAATGAATTTTCATCAATCGTCCATTCTCTAATCCACTTATTTACCTTTTTGCTATCTTGAGTTTTTTCAAGAATAAGACTAATATTAGCTTTGAATGAGGTTTGAGGATTGCTAAATTGGTTAGGTATTCGGAGACTCCAATTTAAATATCCTAAATAGGGTAGATATAAGCTTGGAATTGATATTTCGGCAGACTCTCCTTCATATAATCCCACATGAAGTGCATCATTAACTTTATTGTTAATTAAATCATGATAAACACTTGTGCGAACAGAATGCCGCCAATTTAACGGATATGGTTCAGATTTAAATTGAAACCCATCGTAAATTTGATATATTTCGGTTTCTTCTGGACTAAGTTGTTCATTTACGTTTGTTAAATTTAGATGATAGATTTCAACCTCGAATAGTTCTTTAAAAGTAAATGTTGTATTAAATTGCATGGATTTTGTAATATCCAAACTATCTGAGTTCCAATTAACTGCATTTTTATCAATATTTGCAATTAGCGATCCTGGATTGAATGTTTCTTTAATTAAGGGAGAATTGAAGGTCGAATTATATACATCAATTCCCGTCAGATTGAAAAAGTCAACATTATCTTCTGTGGATCCGTTAAGATACGACCAATAATGATTATTTTCAATATCAGCCGCATTTAAGTCTTCAGAAAAATACCAAGATTGTCCATTTTGTAAAATAGATTGCTCGCAAATCCTTAGATCCTCAACTTTAACTTCGTAATTGGATGCTATTTGATAATTCTTCCAAGCTTCTTCTGATTTTTCATATTCGCATTGATACCAATCAGGATCCGAGCATTCTTCGTATGTTTCTGTCCAATTCACATTTAATTCAGGATCTGGTGAAAATTTTATTCGTACTGAAATATTTGGACGAATTCCCTCCCAAAATCGTAATGGAAAATCTATATCAAATACATTGTTTTTCGTAAAATTACTAACTGTTTTCTGTATGTAAGGAATATTGTTTACTAA
>WJKO01000656.1 GCA_014729055.1 Promethearchaeota archaeon
ATTCATATATGTTTTCTTCGATCTATCAGCTTCCATTTCCACAGATTTTAGGGCTTCTTTAAAATGTTTTTTAGCAATCTTTATTTCGGAAATATTTGGATCTTCGTCACGAAATCCTTTCATTAATATTGCCTCGCGGATTGCGCTAACCGTCGCTTCTTCACATAACGCTTCTATATCTGCACCGGTGCGATTATCCATATCCTTAGCTAATTCATCTAAATCTACATCATCAGCAAGAGGTTTATCTCGTAAATGTATTTTGAAGATCTTTTTACGAGTCTCTTGATCTGGCATTGGAACTTTTATATGTCTTCCGAACCGCCCCGCCCGTAATAATGCTGGATCTAATATGTCTGGTCTATTTGTTGCGGCTATAAGAATCACATTATTTAATGACTCTAGTCCATCCATTTCAGTCAATAACTGGGAAATAACTCGTTCAGTAACTTGACTGCTACCTGCAGAAGTGCCTCTGACTGGAGCTATCGCGTCTATTTCGTCTAAAAATATTATACAAGGTGCTGCCGATCTAGCTTTCCGGAAAGTTTCACGAACGGCTTTTTCACTTTCTCCCACCCATTTTGAAAGGAACTCTGGCCCCTTAACTGAAATGAAGTTAACTTCACTTTCGTGAGCAAGGGCTTTTGCTAATAAAGTTTTACCCGTTCCTGGTAACCCATACAAAAGTATTCCATTTGGAGGTCTGGCTTTCATGTGTGAATATATTTTTGGATATTTCAATGGCCATTCTATCGTCTCTTGCAATTTTTGTTTTGCCTCTTCTAATCCACCAATATCATCCCATGTCTCACTTGGTGTCTGAATATATACTTCTCGTAATGCTGAAGGCTCAATTTCCGTCAATGCTGCATCAAAATCTTCCTTTGAAACGGTTAGATGCTCCAAAATTTCTGGGTCGATTTCATCATCCTCTAAATTTATTTTAGGAAGTATACGTCTCAGTGACTTCATAGCAGCTTCTTTCGATATCATTTCTAAATCTGCACCAACGAAACCATGAGTTTTTTCTGCATAATAATTTAAATCAATATCATCTTCCAAAGGCATCCCTCTTGTATGGATCTGTAATATTTCTAATCGACCTTCTTTGTCTGGCACACCTAGCTCTATTTCACGATCAAATCTACCTGGTCTTCTTAACGCTGGATCTACGGCATTTGGGCGATTAGTAGCCCCAATAACTACAACCTCTCCCCTGCTTTCAAGTCCATCCATCAATGCAAGAAGCTGTGCAACAACCCGCCTTTCTACGTCTCCATGGGTTTCCTCACGTTTTGGAGCAATACTATCAAGTTCATCAACGAATATGATTGATGGTGCGTTTTCCTCGGCCTCATGAAACATTTTCCTTAGATTTTCTTCTGATTGACCATAAAATTTACTCATTATCTCGGGACCACTCAATGTGATAAAATGAGCATCTGTCTCGTTTGCGACAGCTTTTGCCAATAGCGTCTTTCCGGTTCCTGGCGGACCATGTAATAAAACACCTTTTGGAGGTTTAATTCCCAGCCTTGCAAAGATTTCTGGGTGCCTCATAGGTAGTTCAATCATTTCTCTTACTTTTTGAATTTCCTCAGTTAATCCACCAATATCATCATAGGTAACAATGGAACCGCGTTGTTTAAGTTGATCTGGAGATATGGGGTGTTCTTCAATCCTTATTTTGGTTTTAAGAGTAATTATAGCAGCTTCGCCTCTTGGTCGAAAATTTAAAACAGCAAAATTCAGTTGTCCTGTCATTACGTTAAATGTTAGAATATCGCCTGTTGTAACAACACGATTTTCAAGGATCCTAGCAAAGTGCTGTGCATTTTGTACCCGAACCGCAGCACCGATAGGTCCAAAAACTACCTCATCCGCAGGTTTCACTTCAATCTTTTTCACTTCGACGCGTTCATCGATTGAAGCATTAATATTACGCCGAATGGAGCCATCTATTCGTATCCTTTTGGTGCCAGCATCTTGTCGATAACCAGGCCATAATAGAGCTGCTGTATGTTTACCATTTAGAGGATTGATTATTTCGATAACATCGCCTGATTTTAAATCATAAGCTCCTGCGATATCAGGATCAATACGAGCCCGTCCTAACCCAACATCCTTTGATCTTGCTTCTGCTATTTTCAAACTTAATTTATTTCTATCATCTATTTGTTTACTTTCACTCAATTAACTCACCTAGTCTAATTTTATTGATTACTTTTCTTGTGAAACTCTATTTCATATATGCCATTTCTCCCAGATATGAGTGTTTCTTCTTTATCGGGCTCAAATTCAAGCTCAAATGATTTTCTAAATCTTCTAATCTCGTTCTCAGCGGTAATTGTAACATTATTTTCATAGTAGTTAATTACAATATTTTCTTCTTTCACGCTTGGTAATTCTATAGTAACAACTAGCTTGTCTTCGAGTTTCTCAATTTCATAATAAGGTTCTTCATACATATCATCTTGGGGTCTATAATCATCTTCTGAATAGTTTATTGGAGTATTGCCGAGAGACACCTCACCAGCATCAATTACTTGTTGATTTGTTGGCATCATGTTAGGATTGAAGCCTTCAGGTAATCCTTGTGACATTATCCGCTTGAATATATTATCGTTAATATCGACGGGTTTACCATTAATTCTTATATCTGGTTTATCCATTCCCGTGCCAAAACGATATGTGAATGAATTCTTTTTCACATGTCTATCAGAACCGTCATCTTCTTCATTTTTATTTTCCATAGGTAAAAATGGTTTACTACGGTTCATTCCAAAGAAATTCTTAATGAAATCATCTATTCCATCGAATCTAAAAGGGTTGTCTTTTTTATCTTTATTTGCGTCCTTTTTTCCTTTTTTCATAATTTTATCCCTATAGTTTCTTAAGCAAAACAAATATTTAAAGTTAACTATTAGTTAACCAAGACACATTTCGATAAAGATTTTAGTGCTATCAAAAAATATAAAAAAAATTTAGTCAAATAGATAGTTAAAAAAGACAAATAGAATCTGAATTGAAGATAAAAAATGTATAAAGTAACCAATTGCCGTCAATCTCTATTTTCCACTTAATCCCTTAAACATTCTTCTACCTGGGTTATGCTTATGAGGGATCGTACCTCCGAATTCCCGAAAGTCTTTCTTGATTTCACCCTCTAATTCAGCATTCCCTGTGAATTTTAAGAACTCCATATAGTCATGGGCTATATCAAGGAACAATCGAACAGCACCAGGATATCCTTCTGCTTCTTTTTTAGCCAATAAATACGCTTTTTCAAAGATCTCAGAAATTTCGTTTATTTCTTTTTCATTGCTCTTAAAGCCAATCTTTGCTATTTGGTGATATAATTCGGCAAGATTTAATATAGCACATGGACGCTGCTTGGCATCTTGGACAAACGTAATCTTTAATACTCTTAGAGTTTCTATTGCCTTATAAGCACTTATTTTTTTATGATAATATTGACTTAATACTTTATCTGCTCGGGTCAGATCCCGGTCTAAATAGCCCCCTGGTCTATGATCACTAAGATCAGAATAAATCTGTATGGCTTCATCGTATAATTTTTGTGATTTCTTGTAATATTCTGGAGA
The DNA here is from genome assembly GCA_014729055.1 of Promethearchaeota archaeon. Taxonomy (GTDB): domain Archaea; phylum Asgardarchaeota; class Lokiarchaeia; order Sigyniarchaeales; family Promethearchaeaceae; genus WJKO01. The sequence continues at coordinate 3,609 of WJKO01000656.1, forward strand.
ATCAAATTGACTACTTTCACAACTATATAAATTAGCCAAGTACCTTGCAGCCCATGCGATTTCGTATCTTGCTCCTGGATTGCCCACAGCCCATTTTCGATATATATCTAAAGCTTCTAGGAAGTTCTTTTCAGCTCGTTCGTAGTCTTCTAAATTATTGTCTCGCCAATACAATAGACCGGAATAAACTAAAGCCATTGCAAGAGGTAGGGCTGCACCAGGGATTTCTTTATTCAATTCGCGATAACGTGCAATTGCAGATTCGAAAAGTTTTTCTGCTTCCATTACACTCTCTTTACTCCCATATGAATCCATAATCGTCCCTAAGTTTAATTCCGCCCGACCTAACCACCAGCCAATATCGTCCCGAGACTTTGCCAATTCCAATCTGATTTCATGGGATTCTTTTAATGAATCAATACCTTCTTTATAATATTGAGCACCACCGCTCGTATTTAAAATCCATCCCATGTTGTTCAGATAAAGATGGGTTTTTGATTTAAGAGGATCATCACTATATTGTCGTGACAACTCTACTGCGTCTTTAATATTATCAATCCCGGATTGTAAATTTTCATTCCCGCCCGTCCATGTTAATAAACATGCTAATACCGATTTTATAAATGCAAGAGAATTAATGATTTCCTTATTGTTTGCATCTTCTTTTAGGATATTTGTCAATAATTTCTCCGTTTCTTCATACAAACTAATGGCGTCCATCCAACTCTGAGGGTCCCCGTATCGGTCTAAAATTTGTGCAAAATACCTGTAATATGTTGCTTTATCCAATTTACTAATGTTTTCTTGTTCAAATGCTTTATCAACGATATTAAGTGCCTTATTTACCCAAGGTCGTTTGTCAAAAATTGGTCCTGCCCATCCAGTATAATCAAAGGATTCTTTCAATAATTCAGGTAGAGCTTTATTATCGGACTCAGACGCCCAATTCATGATATCTTCTACATTTCCCGTTTCATCATAGAGTGCCCAAGCATTAGATGCGTATCTCTTTCCTTTGCTTCTTTCTTCATTATATTTTTGAAATTCGTGGAGATAATATTCTATACCTTCATCCAATGCATTTTCCTTAATTGATGCCAAATCTTCTTCAAATTTATCGATGTATACATTCATTGCCTGTCTTAATGGCTCTAACATACGATAGCGTCCAGCATGATTGAATATAAGCCCATATCTTATTGCCTCAAATACCAATATAACCCATTTCTCACCTAAAATCTCATTCATAAGCAAAGGTGGCACTCCAGATGAGAAGCTTGAAACGATTGCAGTTGATTTCTTAGCATCCGCAGATAAGTCATCTATAGCGATGATAAAAGATGTCATAAGTCCTTTAGATGTGCCCTTTACTTGATAACCTTTTGGGTTAATTTTTTTATATTTCTCCGAATAGTTATCTAATGCATTCAAGTCATCACAATATAATGCCGCCAGTCTTAAAGATAAAGGATCTTGTCCCACTTCTTTGATAACTTTCTTCACTTTATTTTTGTTTTCTTTCGTATCGTTAAGTTTAGAAACCGAGAAAAATAGCTCAAGAGACTCGCTTAGAGATAAGGGTGTAATCTTAAATTTAGGGCATTTTAATAAGTCCAATTCAGCATCTGGTCTGCAGGTAGCGAGGATATATGC
>WJKO01000657.1 GCA_014729055.1 Promethearchaeota archaeon
AAATTTAAATATTGTAATAATCAAAAAAAGACAATAGAAAATATTAATTCAAAGGTGTAAAGTTTGATAGATATTATTTTACAAGTCTGGGACTTAGGTGGACAAGAAAGATTCGATTTTATGAAGAAAGAATACTTTAAAGGAGCGAGTGTGGTAGCATTATGCTTCGACCTAATTCGACCAGAATCTTTTAAAAAATTAGACTATTATCTAAACGAAGTCAGAAGTATAGCAGGTCCAATTCCCATTCTACTCATCGGAAATAAGACTGATCTTGAAAAAGACGTTGGAGTGATTATTCCTCCTGAAGATGTACATGAATGGATGAGAACTCATCAAATAACAGAATTCATTAAGACTTCCGCAAAAACGGGTTATAATATTGATGATGCATTCCAAAAATTGACAATACTCACCCTTATTGACCTTAAAGATGAGCCTAAGTTAGGGCAATATCGAAAAGATGGAATATTCAGATTTAAGGTAGTTTTAGTTGGTGCTGGTGGTGTAGGAAAAACATCAATTACTCATAGATTTGCGTCAGGTAAATTCTTAGAAGATTACAAATTGACTATTGGCGTAGACTTTATGACTCGAAAGATAGAAGTTAGCGAAGATATGTTACCGGAAGAGGCAGCTAAAAGAGTAGAGGAGATTAGATCAACAATGGGTGGTGTTCGCCCCCCAAGACCGAGGAAAGAGTTAGAAAAGATTAAAGAAGAAGGACTAATTTCTGAATCTGGAATTGATACTTCAGAAGATCAAGATATGGACGCGATGGTGAGTTTTTTATCTGATTCTGAGGCACCAGAAGAAGAAGGTGGAGAGAAAAAAGTTCTCGAAGGAGAGATGGAAGAAGAATTAACCAAAGAGATATCAGATGAATTTATTACAGATGACCAAATCATAGACCAACCTACCACTACTGCGGACATCACAGAAGCAGATATAGCAGAGGCTCCATTAAAAGAGCCAGAACCCCAACCAGCCTCTCCAAAAATGCCACCGAGTCCATCATTACCAGCCCCTCAAGAGAAAGAGCCACAGAGTAGAAAGCGTGTATTACAACCGCCGAGAAAAGATCGTTCTAGTCCTTTCGATGGCGTTCCATCTGGACCCCCTGGAGCTCCATCTGGACCCCCTGGAGCTCCATCTGGACCTCCCGGAGCTCCCCCTAAACCCGCTGCAAAGCCACCCGTTGGTGGGCTCGGAAAGCCGAAAAAGTCTGACCGAAAACCAAAACCAACATCGGGAATTGCAACCAGAGCTAAATACAAAGGCGGTAAGCAAGAATCAGCAGACATATCAATACTTTCAGGAGAGCAAAAATCAGCGACTATGGATGAAATTATAAAGACTGAAAGGGAGGAAGAACAAGGAAAAATAAAGAAGAAGAAAGAAAAAGCTGAAAAAATGAAGAGGAAGAGATCTGCAGATAAAACCAAAGAAGAAGAGAGAATTACAGAAAAACAAGACGTAACAGGAGAAACTATGGAAAAAGAGAAGCAAGATGTTAAAATGACAAAAGACAAACTATTAAACAGAAAAACAACAGTTTTTTATAAAAAACAGATGAATCCATTTACTCTAAATAAACTATCAGTTGTTTTATCTACCGTTGAGATATATGAACAACTGAAAGACACTATTGTTGACGCTCAACGTGCAGTTTCAAAGAAAACTCTTAAGATAAAAGAGATATCTCCTTTTATTCAAGTTGAACCCTATTTCCCTGGTTGCATTTGTGTCCCTGGTATGATTCCTTTAGATGCCAGAGAAGAATCATGTACCGCAGACTTTAAAATAACACCATTAGCAACAGGCGATATCGAGGGAGCTTGTGTTCATCTTTATTATGAAGGAAAACTTATTGACAAAGTACCAACCCCCACTAAAGTTGTGAAACAGACGGCAGCAAAGATCAGTGGTGCTCTTGCGGGTCTAGTTCCTACGTTCGGAATACTTTTCGATAATAATATCGGTGATTATTTAGGAAATGTAATTCCACTTAATATATGGGATCTTATTGGTGGAATTGAGGGTTTCTTTATGATCCTTTCGGGTTTATCGGCATTATTGGGCGGTATTTTCTATTTCCTAAGAAAGCCAAAGGATGCAAAACCAGTAGAAGCAAACTTCCCAGAAGTGGCTAAATTCCTAAAAGGTCAGAAAGCGGCGAAAAAATAGCTAAGTTTTCTCTTTATCCATTTTTATCTTCAAGAATGAACTTCAAAAATTCGTCATGATTTTTTTTTTCATAGATCTTATTCCATTTTTCTACTTCTCGAGAAAAAATTGCATATGATTCTTTAGCGCATCTTAACTCAAATCTAATTTCTTTAGTCTTTAATTTATTTGAAAAATTCCAAGGTTCTATACACTTCGCGTCATTCCAAACCACATCTCCTGAATCGTCCAAACGATGGGGATATACTCGGCAAATTAAGGGTTTATGCAAATGAATATTACACAGAGATGTTGTTTCGTTATAGAATGGGCAAATTAGATTTCCCTCTTTATTTATCACGAATTTCAAACCGAGAAATCCTTGAACCATTTGATTATGTTCCATTATTCTTATTTTTGGATAATTTTGGTTTATACAAGTTAGATATTTATGATCTCGAGGTACTTCAAAGATCGTGATTATATTCAAAATGTTCAGATCTGGATAATATTCATGAATTTCCCTTATATCTCTAAACGTAATGAGTACACTCTGATTTTTACAACAATTCCCGCATCTTCGACATTCATTCATTCGTTCATTTCGTATCCTATAATTGTGTATTCTTTAATTTATCAGAGTTTTAGAGAATTGATTTTTTGATCTATCAAATTTGCGCTATAGTCATCGTACAATACTTTATATATGGATTTGGCTTCATAAAGACACTCTAAAGCGCTTTCAACATCATTCAGCTCAATCTGTATATCTGCAATTTTCCTTAAAGTCTCTGCAATCATTTTTGAATAATTCTGAATTCTATATGAATTTAGAGCACCATAAAAATGTTCTAATGCTCTGTTTTTATCTTGATAAAACTTTAGATATAGGGCTGCCAATTTCTCATGAATTTTAGCAATGTTCTCATCGTCACCAAAATCTTGATAATTTTTCAATGCTAATTCATAATATTGCACAGAATCTTCTATCTTATCTTTATGTAGATATAATTCTCCGAACTTTTCGTAGAATTGCCCCTCCTCAGCACCAATCTCGTACGTCCGTGTGATATTCAACCCTTGTGTTAGACAAATTTCCGCCGCTCCGAGATCATTTCTATGTGAATAAATCTCATATAGAAAAAGCCAATCTTCCACTGTTTCTTTATAATAACCGTTGTCAAATTTAGTATCTAAAGCAACTCTGAAATATTTCTCCGCGAGTGGATAATATTGCGGTCCTTGAGTGAAATATAAATGACCAAATTTTGTTAAAGTCAAACCCAAACCAAAATTATCTCTGGTCTGGACGAAAAAATTATAGTTTTGGACAAGTGCACTATAAGCAACGCGATAATTCTTCAAAAATAATAATACTTCTACCGCATTGCTCAAAGCAGCTACCATACCTAATGGATATCTAAGTTCCAACGATAGTTCATATGCTTGCTTGAAATAACCAAAACCTTGGGAATGCTGATTCAATTTTATGTAAACATTACCTATATTATTCAGAACTTGAATTCGCTTTGCATTCTGCCCGATCTCAGTTAAAATTTGTAATGCGTTTTCAAAATTATTTAACGCATTATTATAATCTCCTCGATCTTCATAATATAGACCCAATTCGTTTTTAACAACAGCAATCCCTAGTTTATCATTATTTGCTGTAAATTCAGATTCTGCAGTTTGTAAATTTTCAAGGGCTTCCATATTATTCCCCATCTCAATTAACCTGTTAGCCAGTCTAATCATAAGATAGCCGGTGGGCTGATTATTCGCTTTATATGCTTCAATATTATTTCTTAAGGCACGCACTTGGAAGTCTTGCTCAGAATAATTGTCTAACAACTCATAGTACCCCGCAGGGCTTTCCGAGTCTTCTTCAACTTCATCTTGGAATAATGGAGGTCTTTGACTGGTATCAACGCTCTTGTATGGGTCGATCTCGTCTTCAAAATAATTATTTTTAAGGATTTCAACTTGTGATTTAAAGTCTTTTGTTTCATTCGACTGGATTAATTCATCTTCGGGATTCCTTTGTATCTTTGGAGTTGCTTCATTTGCAGTAGAAGGCTGAATCACGTTGGCAGCTTGCATCCCCTCAAACAATTGATCGATAGAACCTTTCTCTTTTAATAATTCTCCTGCCTCTTTTATTAAAGGTTGATTATGACCATAAGCATCAGCAATATCAATCAATGACTTAGCAATTAAATTACCAGGACTCGATGCAGAACTTTCAATTTCATACAATACTTCAGAATAAGAAGATGCAACGCCTAAATTTATATCATTTAATCTATAGACCCTCAAACCATTATTATTTTCTGAAATTTTTGTGAAATCAAAAACCGCGGCTATTGCATGCTTATACGCAGATTGAAATCCTAACTGATTATATATATCAGTATCCGAAAGAAACAAATTTAATCCAGGATGGGTGTGAAACCAACCGCAGATAAATAATCCCGCCTTATAGATTTTGTCCATAATCGGTTCGCTTATAACATAATCTTGTTCGCCGAAATATACTTCTGTTCTCGTTCCATGGACCATGGGAATTAGTTTTTCAACATACAGTGTTGTTTGATTATTTTCTTTTATTTCCCTTCCAACTAAAAAGCCGTAAACTTCCTTCCATTCGTCCTCCGGTATAGATTCATTTGCAAACCGACCAGAAAAGAGAATCATATCTTTAAAAGTCTTTCCAGAAAATATAACATTAAAATCAGTATCAATCTGCTTAAAAGAATTACCCATATTCATATTTGTTAAATTAAAAAGTTAAAAACTTATTTGTGAAATTAAAAAAATAATTTAATTGTCGAATTATAAATTATTCAAAATGAATGAAGAGGATATAATTTTACCAATAACATGGTCAGGTGTTTTAACGCTGGTTAGACACGGAGAGACAAATTATAATTTGGAGAACCGATTTCAAGGCATAACAGATGTATCATTAAATCACAAAGGAAAAAAACAAGCAAAAAAATCTGCAAAATACTTATTTGACTGGTCTGTAAAAAATAATAGATATTTCGACATTATTCTGTCGAGTCCACTAAATCGCTGCATCGAAACGGCAAAAGAATTTGAAAAACTATATGAAATTGAAGTCATTAAAGAAGAATTACTTAAAGAACGTAATTATGGAGTTTTTGAAGGGTTAAAACACAGAGAAGCTCATGAAAAATACCCAGATTTGTTCTCAGATTACCAACAAGACAAACCATTTATCAGTTTACCAGGGGGAGAGACAGCATTTGATGTGGAAGCAAGAATGCGAGATCTGTTACTGCATAAAATACCCGAGGAATATTCTATGAAAAAAGAGATATTATTAGTTACGCATTTAAATCCGATAAGAGCAGTTTTTAGATTGTTGGGTTTAGCTAATTGGGATATATATTTTAAAATATTCAATAGTGCTTCTATAAACCGCATTCAAATCGAAAATAATAAAGCAAAATTTGAGTTTTGTGATCATTGCCCTCTTAACTAGAGATAATCATCGATCCGCTTTACTGCGAATCTTTTTTCAGATAATAATTTTTCTTCTAAGTTAATAACAAGTTCTTTCCATTTATTTATATTCAATTTTTTAGTATCTTCTGAATCTTCTGAATAATTACTCGATTTTAACAGATCATTATATGCTTCTTGAAGCTTGGTTTGTATCCATTCTTTTAGGATTAATTCTAAATTTATTACATCATAGAAATTGTGTTCTATAATTTTATATAAACCACCAAAATATTCTTCTGGTTTATTAATCCAGTCAACGTAAACAGTTGGAACATCGGCGCTTGGTAAATGTTCATTCCGTTTTTTTCCTAAAATATATTCTTCAACCGTCACCAAACGATAATTCGGTAACATTTTCCGATAGGCGCGTTGTACTACAAAATATAAATCTAAATGAATTAATCTAGCAAATATGGATTCAATCATATCATCATGGACAGAGCTTTCATCTTCTTTTTCACATGTTACATCATATACAGGTTTGATATCTTCTATATCTAATAATTGTTTCAATCGATTCATGATGAAAGGAATGTCGAATAACTTACCATTATAAGTTACCATCATTTTAAATCTGGGAATCATGTCTAAAAAATACTTCAATACGGCTGGTTCCTCAGAGATCTCTCTCGCAAATAGCAATTCAGTCTTAAACTCATATTGTTGTTCCTCTAATAAGATAAAATAACCAATACCTATCAAAAAGATCTCTGCATTAAGTTGACCAGTGGTTTCGATGTCTAAAAAAACTATATCTTCTGGTTTGGTGCAAAAAAGCAAATCTTCATCTTTAAAATTTCGATTTCTTTTTAAATTTTCAACATCTTTGCATGAGATTAGAGTTGATAACTCCCCAGCTTCTAAATAATTCTTGTTACTCAAACCAACTAAGTCGGCAATTCTATGTATGTTTTTCTTTCTGAGATGTTTGCAACTCTTATTTGCTATTCCATAAATAAGACTTAGCTTTCTATTTGTGAGATACTCGAAAACTTTCAATTCCTTATGACTAATATATTCAGATTGATTGATTGTATCAAATGGATCTACGATTTTTAAAAACTGCCCTAATTCGTTCTCAATTAATTCTACATTATCAAATATCTCAAATAGATTTTTGTTACGATAGCGATCGAGAACAGCGTCAGAAACGAAATAAGGCATATATAGGTAAATTAAGCTCAACAATGATTAAAAAGGATATCTCGATTATTTAAAATCAGATCTAAAATAAAAATTACCAAACAAAAAATTCAGATTGGGAGGATAAATTTGGGATTATATAAAGACGAACGAAAAAAATATGATGAGATAATCTATGTTGAACCAATGAGTCTAGTAAAAGCAATATATTTTGCTCTGTTGTATTCATCTAATGCCGGTAATGAAGGCAATCGAAATTTTAAAATGGTTTATGGTTTACTGGCAGGGCAAATATCAGAAGATAAGGTTTTTGTTAAAAAGACATTTTGTATCAATCATGGCAGAGAAAACAGAGTAGAAGTTCATGGAAGTTCATATATTAAAATTGCAGAACTATCAAGTACACTTCAAACTCAAGATATGTTTATCTTAGGTTGGTTCTGTTCAATGAATGATGTAGGCACTTTGCCATCTGTCGGTAATGTAAATAATCAATTAGGTTATCAATCAATGAATGCAAAAGCGGTCGGAATGCAAATAAAACCTGAGCACTTTTGGCACGAAGAACTTCATGATTCAATAAAATTCTTTAGATTAAAAGACATAAAAGCACCTTTAAAAGAATGGATAGAAATTCCATTTAGACTAGCTGATAAAAAGGAAGAAAAATTCCTAAAAAGTCTTGAAGAAGATTATTTGCTTTTCAAAAAAGAACCTAATTTAGGAAAAATTTCAGATGATGAATTGGATATGAAAATAGATGAATGGATAGAAAAATCTAAAGCATTTGATTAAAATTAGTAAAAATTTATTTTACTTAAAGTAAAGAATATAGATGAAGAATTATGTCAAAGAAAAATAGCGAGAATTATGAACCTATTAACGAGTATGATGTTACACTTGATGCAGTTAAATCAGTTATGGAGAAGTATAGCAAATTTAAGAATGATGTAAATCAAAAGACTATATTCCTCGGATTTGATGGATACATTGATTCCCTATATTCACTAGTTCGAAAGAGAGACAGTGCTGAAAAATGGGTTAAAATGGAATCTATGAAAGAGTTTGCCACCAGAATCAACGATGCAGCAGGAAGTTCGTGCAATGTTGAAAGAGTATTAAAGAAAAATATCGCAGGCGGTTGTGCTCCAAATACTGGGCGTTCTACTTCTCACTTAGGTGCAAATACAATCATTTGTGGTGCTTTAGGATATCCAGAAATCAATCCGCTCTTTTTAGACTATCCTGATAATGTATCTCATTACAGTATTACAAATCCCGGTACAACGGCCGCTTATGAATTTAATGACGGTAAAGTAATGACAACAGATTTTGGTAATATTAATGGCATTACTTGGGATTTAATCATGGAACGAATACCAAGAGATCAATTTATTGAGTTGATTGAAGAATCTAATGCAATAGCACAAGGTCACTGGGCTTTAGTACCGAATATGAATAACTTTTGGGAACATTTATGCGAAGATATCTTCCCGAATCTTAGCAACTCCAAAGAAAAGGTGTTTTTAGTAGATGCTGCAGATATGAAAAAGAGAAAAAACAAACCTATTAATGAAATGTTAAAGATTCTCCAAAAAGTGGATGAGTGGATGCCTGCCGCATTAGCAATGAATGATAAAGAAACAGCGGATATAGCGAAAGTGTTATCGGCAGAAGATTCAATGTTCGAAAAGAAAAATATAAGACCTATTAAATCCCGGGAAGATTATTACGATTTCAATAAACGCCTAAATGAAGTATTAGGACTATCATACATCATTACTCACGACCCTCATTTCGCTACAATCACAACAAAAAACAATCATTATTGGGTAACTGAGGGTTATACTAGCAAACCTAAGTTTACAACTGCGGCGGGAGATCATTTTACAGGGGGAATATTAATGGGATTAGTATGTGGTTTAGATCCCGCAGAATCACTCGTTATAGGAAATGCTGAAACAGCAATATTCGTGCGAACAGGCGTGTCCGTGAGTCCAAAGGAATTAGAGCGTTTTATTAATGAATATATGTCTTATATCTTGACAGACCGTACCGATTTTCAACTTTAATTAGTTTTTTAGCAAAACACATTATTAATCTTTAATTAAATTCTCAAATCTCAATTTCCACTTTTTCTTATTCTCAATTTTATATTTTTATATTTTCAAAAACACTTTATAACTCATGAGTTCTGAAATTATTTTTAATCCGAAATGGAATTATAAAAATCGGCAAGCATATATCGACAGTCTAAAAAGCGGAGAATTTGACCTTATTATTGTAGGCGGCGGTATGACTGGGGCGGGAATCGCCCGGGAAGCCTCACTAAGAGGAATAAAGACCGCTTTGGTCGATAAGGATGATTTTGCATTTGGGACATCTTCTCGATCTACAAAATTAGCACACGGCGGATTTCGGTATTTACAACAAGGGGAGTTTAAAATTGTTAGAGAATCAACAACTGAACGTAATTGGATAAGAAATCACTTTCCAAACATCGTTAGACCCGTAGCATTTAATTTTGGCATATTTAAAGGAAGTTCCTTGCCACCCTTTGCCTTGAAAATCGGTATTTGGCTCTATGACTTGCTATCAAATGCATTCTCTAAGTTTAAGAACTATGGAAAACACCGGTTTATCAAACCAGAGGAGTTTCATAAGGAAGAGCCGACTTATAAGAAAGATGGACTCAAGCTAGTGGGTCAATATTATGATACAAATATTGATGATGCGAGAATCACCATGGAAGCCATTAAAGAGTGTGTCGCTCGTGGAAATCTAACTGCACTGAATTATGCAAAAGTTGAAGGATATATAAAAAAAGACGGGCTGATAAAAGGTATTAAAGTAACAGATCAAATTGATTTTGAAAAATTTGAAATAAAAGGTAAGCAAGTAGTAAATGCTACTGGAATTTGGACTGATGAATTATTAGAAAATTATCCGCGGAAAGTTATTAGACCTACTAAAGGTGTGCATGTCATCGTTCGAAGGGATAAGATTAAGAATGAGAGTGCCTTTGGTTTAAGATCAATCGATGATCGGAGAGTATTTTTCATCCTGCCCCGAGAGGATTTCACTGTGATCGGCACTACGGACACAGATTATAAAAAAGACCTTGATACTCCTTGGTGTAATAAAGAGGATTGCGACTATCTATTTAAGAGTGTTAATTACTGGTTTCCAGACATAAATCTAACTTATGATGATATTATTTCCACGTATGCAGGCATAAGACCTTTAGTGCGAGATCCTTCTGCAAAAGATGAAAGCGATGTATCACGTAAGCACGAAATTTTTGATACTCCCGATGGCTTAACAACTATTACTGGTGGTAAATTAACAATATGGAGATTAATGGGTGAGCAACTATTATATCATCTGATTAAAGATAAGGAAATATTTGACCAAGAGTTCTCAAAGGAAGAATTAAAGAAAGGATATTCAAAGCAACCTATGTTGATAGGCTTAGAGCGGGAAGAATGGGATGATTTTGTTAAAAAAGAGAAACCAAAAATCGATAAGGATATATTAGATCATTTATACCAGCAATATGGAAAGGGTGCATTTGAAATTGTAAAAAATATTATCTCGAATCCTCAATTAGGAAAACGATTTATTAAAGAAAACGTATTCGTTCCTGCTGAAATCCACTACATCTTAAAATATGAATTTGCCCCCCGCCTCCTCGATGTATTATTAAGAAGGACAGAAATACAACTTAAAGTGCATCACTCAAAACAGCGAAAGATAGCTGAAGCAGTGGCTTGGATTATGGCAGAAACCTATACATGGGACAAGAAAAAGAAGGAAAAGGAAATAAATGATTATCTAAAATATATTAAAAATACGATCTGGTTTTAATTTTAAATATCCTTTTTATTTATTTGTTCATAGATCTTATCTAGGTAATACCAGCATAATACCAGAACATTTATTTTCAAATTTTAATCATTACTTGTGGAATTAAGGTTAATAATCAAATATTCCCTAGGATTACGTAATACGCAATTAAATCATAAAATGTGACCATTAATGACAATACAAAGATATAAGACTATTAACTCTACCCAAAGTCCATCAATTAATAGAGTCTTAGATATTGCAACTATTAATCAAGATGACCCAATCATAATTACGGGAGGTAATGATCAAAATGTACAGATTTATGATTCCCAGCTGAATTTAAAACAAGAAATACCGTTTGACGGGTGGATACGAGCTTGTGCTGTTTTTGACATGAACGGGGATAATAATTATGAATGTGCTATTGGATCTGGAGATAATACGCTAAGGGTTTTTGTATATGATACGGATAAGTCGGAATATACTGAAGTATGGCGACATAAATTTGAGAAAAATGTGAGTGCTATTGCAGCAGGGGACATTAATGCAGATGGGCGTATTGAAATTCTGGCGGGTACGTGGAGTGGAAAATTGGGTATCTTTGATGCATTAACTGGAGAAAAATTATGGGAATTGGAATTCTCGGATTGGGTTACTTTTCTAAAAGTTCTTGATGTTAACTGGGACGGCATTCCAGAAATAGTTGTAGGACTCAAACAAGGAGAGTTTGGTGTTATCAGCGGAATAACAGGCGAATTATATTGGGATTACATGTTTGAAAAACGAGTGAATGATTGCGAACTCGTTTATTTATCCAATAACCACCTCCCTCATCTTGTTGTTGGGGGTGATGCAAACGATCTTTATATTTTTAACCGTTCTGGGCAAGTAGTCTCTCGATGGAAAACGGAGGATCGTATTCTTGCAATTGGTGCAGGGGATATTGATGGAGATTGTTATAATGAAATCGTTTTAGGAACCAGTGATAATAGAGTTGTAGTACTACAGACCCCCGAAGAAAAGAAAATGGATGAAAATGAAGATATAAATACAGAATTAGAAGTTAGATGGAAAGCGAGAGTTCATAATGCTCCGACTTCAATTAAAGTATTTGATCTTTATTTTGATGAAATACCGAAAATAATTGTTACTGGCTACTTCAAAGAAATTAGAGTGTTACAAGATTTTTTTTTCGGAGAAGAACCGAAAAAAGTAAGAACTTGCTTAAATGCTGATGTAGAAGAAAAGACCAACGAAATTAATAAAGCGGAATTGATAACTGAGAACGGAGTATTTTACTTTCCAAAAAAGATCTCTCTATTAGAGGATATCATAAAAATACCCGAAGAAATGACGCGTGAACGCAAAGAGAAAGCAGCAATAATTATAAAAAACCATAATACTTTTGGAGATCTTGATAAAATTGAAAATCAAGCAAAGGAACTGGAGAATCAAAACAAAAGTTTACGAAAAAAACTCGATTCATTAAAAATTGATAATATATCAGAGTTAATAAAAAAACAAAAAAGAACGGAGAAGCAGAAGGAACTTGAGGAAATCGAGACATCCAAATCAAAGTCAACCGAATCTTTTGATAATAGGCAAAAGTTGGAATCGAAATCGCAGAAAGAACTCAAAGGAGATAATAGAGAGAAAATAATCTCTTTAATGGAAAAAGTGCAAACCATAAGTTCAGAAACTAAAGTCATGGAATATCTTATAGAGAATGATATTGAGAAGAGCGAAGCGACGCGTATTTGGAGTGAATTAAAAGAAGAAGAAAAAGTATCTTACTCCAGAAGTAAACCCAGAGGATGGTCTTTAAATTAATTTTTTAAAATGCCACATCATCTATTCTTTCTTTTTTAGATTCTTTAGATCAGAATTTTTTTTCTGAACTTTGATTAATTTTTCAATAGAGTCCAACTTATCTATTATTTTGGAAAACTGATCCGCTTTTTCATCCATATCTTGCTCTTCATAGATCTTATTGAGAATCTCACAAATCTCGCGTGTAGATTTATAATCTAAATTATTATAAAATTTTAAAGCAAGCTCTTCCAACTGTTTAACTATTTCTTTATGAGAGGTTGGAGGTTGATCTGGCATAATTTTGAATATGAATTGATAATTAAAAAATAGATGATTAAAAAAAAAATAGATTTTTAATTTTTAATTTTGTGTTAAGAAATTGGAACTAATATCCGACTTGAGCGTCTGATGGTTTACCTTCGCCTTTAAGTTTATAGGTTATCTCATATCTCTCTTCTGGTGCAATCGAATCTATCTTCCACTTCAGTACATCTACGCCTTCCATCGATTCAACTTCTGGTTCTTCAGATTCATCATAGTACTCAAAATTGTCTGGTATCTTGTCCGCTACACCATAATTCTCAAGATCATGGTTACCTTTGTTCACTACGTATAAGGTAATTTCATATTCTCCTTCACCAGAAAGAGCAATAATTTCCTTACCTTTAATGAACCTCTTACGAATGTGGACAACCTCAATTTCAATATCCGCGTTTTCGGGTACTACTTCAAGAGCCTTACCAGCGGGATAGGTATTTGCCGTATATAGCATGTCGGTATGATATACTGTGTCTTTCGTTGGTTTATAAGCAGTAATTGGATGATTTACTTCTAAGGTATCTCCGGGATGAAATGCTTCAATAGGTGTATCCTTGAGGTTTTGCATCTTAATATAAACAGTGTGATCTCTATCAGGTTCTTGGTCATTTGGTTCAATAATAATTTCATCCTCACCTAGTTCGATTTCATCACCATTCAAACTAACTACAATATCCTCTGGTAATGGTGGCTGATAACCCGCTTCGATGTTCTCTTTTAATACTAACTCATCTAAGTCAGATCCACCCGTATTCTCAGCTTTCATTGTTACATTAAAAGGCGTAACTTTGAATGAGGGTAGACGAGTAACATCATATGAAACATCTCCAGTAATAGCACTGACTGCTAACTCAATATCTTCGATATCTATTACACCAGTTGTAGTGATCTGATGATCAGCAACTACAAAAAACTCAACTCTGTTTCGGAATTGCGGATCCTCTCCTTCTTCCGTTTCGAATTCCCATCTATTTGAAAGCCACTGAGCTCGGGCAGGTAATGGGGGCACCTCTCCTGGATCCACATCAACAAATTTCTGACTTTGATCCGATGGATCGTAAACGTCGGCGTTTACTAACTGGACCATAAATTCAGATTTGTTTTCAAAGACAAATTCACAATCAAAGACATCTGGTTTCTCGTCCAATTCGCTTTGAATAATGTAAAATGCATTGTTTGTATATGCGTCAAATTTATTAATCCCCATACCGCTGATTGAAAATGGAGCGTTATAATCAACCAATATTTTACCAGATCTAACTTTTGATTCAATTTCTTCTACAGTCACTGTTAGCCGTAATTCTAGTTTTGCCTCACCGTAGCCTTCAACATTCTCGATCTCCCATATAACTGCGTTTTCATCAGCACTATCGTATCTTGCTTCACCAAGACTAGATCCAATGATTTCTACGTTTTCATACTCAGAAGGTATGAATTTCTTGACTGATACATTGGAGATCGCTTCTTCTGCCGTATTCTTCAAAGTAATCGCAACATAAATTTCGTTTTCTGCGTTAAGAACAAGAGCATACGACATAATCTCTGGATCATTCAATGTACTTATAAACTCATTTACCTCGACGGCATTTTGAATTTCCGCATCAATAGTGTATTCTTGTTCCTCAACTTCACCAGGCGCTAATTCACGAATGTAGATATCATCATCTTTTATATCCGTAGCGGATTTATCTTTTAATTCAAGATCAATATCCCAAAGACGGTCTTCTGTGCTTTCATTCGATACACTCAAGATTCCGGTGGTTTCAGAGTCTTTATCTTCTACTGGTGTTCCGTCATGTTCTAAGTATAGTTTTAATTTTTCACTTAATGCAACAGGCACAACTTTACCTTCATTTCCTTCAGCAGATAATCTTATTCGCCCTTCAGCGGCACCAGTATCTTTGTCATAAGTTAATTCGCCATCTTTATAATATACAACGCCTTCGTCCATTTCTTGTCCTTTAATTGCATCAATATTTTCGAGTTCATCTATTTCATCCTCGCCAACACCAAGAGTGCCAGATACGGATTTAACTTTTTGAAAATATTCTGTAATTTCTTCCTCGTATCCTTTTGTCTTTTCGCCACGCCATGTACCTTCAGCATCCCTAATGACTTGAATTGCCTCATTAGGAAGATCCTCAACTAAGCTAGGATATTTATTAAATAATTCATCAACGCTGATTTTCAAATCTAGTTTGAGTCTACTATCAACCTCAACAGAACCTAGTTTCTCTAAATCTATTTCTACCATAAAAGTTCAACTTTTGCAATTTTTATTAATTAAATATTTGTTTAATTTTATTGTCGTAATTGAATTGGATGCTGAGTATTAAATATATTTTCATAAAATTTTATAATCTCTACAGAAAGCAATTCGAAATGAATTTTAGCCAAATGTAGAATAAATATGCTAAAATCTTAAAAATATAAAGAAAATCTTATAAAAAATAAATTCCTATTTCTGTAAAGATTTTATATAGATATAAATAAATTTGATAGCGTGGACAAAATTGAGTAAAATTGAAAATCAAAAGAGAAAACCAAATGTCATCTTGATTTTAACGGATGATCAAGGATACGGAGATCTTAATTTTCATGGAAATGAGAAACTAGATACTCCCTATCTGAATGAAATGAAGACTCAAGCAATTGAATTCACTCATTTCTATGTATCTCCTTTATGTGCACCAACACGAGCATCCGTTTTAACTGGTCGATATCATCCGAGAACCGGAACCCTTACCACTGAACAAAATCTCGAAACATTTAAGGCAGATGAAGTAACAATTGCTCAAGGTCTTAAAAAATATGGTTATAAAACGGGGTGTTTTGGAAAATGGCACAATGGTTGTTTTTATCCTCACAACCCCAAAGGTAAAGGTTTTGATGAATTCTTGGGCTTTTACGGGGGATTCACTCAAAATTACTTCGATCCTGTTCTTTTCAACATAGGAGATAAACAAATTAAGACTGAGGGCTTTATTACCGACGTCTTAACTGAGTATGCTATAAAATTTATAGAAAATAACCAATGCAATCCATTTTTCTGTTTTATTCCTTATAATGCATGCCATACACCAATTCAGTGTCCAGATCGACTCTTTAACAAGTATAAATCACGGGGATTGGATGATTATAATGCTGGAATTTATGCTATGCTAGAAAATGTTGATTCGAATATTCAAAAAATTATAGATAAAATTGAGGACCTAAAAATCAACGAGGATACGATTGTTATATTTCTCTCAGATAATGGCGCTAATATGCTTCCTCCTTTTTTTATGCGTTATAATGCCCGGTTACGTGGTTTCAAAGGAACTATCCATGAAGGGGGTAATCGAGTTCCAATGTTTATAAAATGGGATAATCACCTTTGCAAAGATATAGAAATAGATAAGATAGCAGCTCATATCGATCTTTTTCCCACTATATTCGATTTATGCGGCTTGGATTTACCAAAAACTCAAGAATTAGACGGAAGAAGTTTGGTGCCTTTGTTAAAACAAAAGTCTGATGAATGGTCAGATAGGACATTATACACTCATGTAC
>WJKO01000062.1 GCA_014729055.1 Promethearchaeota archaeon
AGAGAAACAAAAAGTGCTGTTGTAAGACATCTGGCTTTGTCTGGAATTGATTTAGAATTAAGAAATTTAAAAGTCGGAGATTATGTGATCTCAGATAAAGTTGGTATAGAAAGGAAAGAAGCTGTTGACTTTAATGAATCTCTTAAGGATGGTAGATTATTTGATGAATTGTATAATTTAAAACTAAATTTTGATGTTGCAATTTTAATATTGGAAGAATCACCGATCGGAGCTACTGGTATCTCTCGCGAGGCCATCTTGGGATCGCTGGCCGCAATAATTGCGAATATGAGCATTACTGTTTTTAGCACTAAATCTGCTGAAGAAACCGCTAATTTCATAACCGCACTGGTTAAGAAGATACAAGCTGAGAAAGAGTCAAGACCGAAAATTATTAAGAAAAAGACAGGATCAAAAAGCGAAGTCCAAGAACAGATGATCGGAAGCATTCCAGGCATAAATTTATACAGAGCTCAAGATTTACTTGTTCATTTCTCAAATATCAAGAATATAGTCAATGCCGAGGAAGAAAAATTACGAGAAATTCCGGGAATCGGTAAAACTACTGCAAAGAAAATCAAAAATATCGTAGAGCACAACTATAATGATGATAGCGAGGAATAGAACACCAAAATTATATACAGAATAGAGAAAAGGATTAAGATTGGAATTATATATAGAGTAGATTAGTTCATTTTAAGATTCTTCAATATCATATTCTTCTTCCAGACTTTCATCGCTTAATTTATGTCTAAGCTTTATGATCCTCTTTTGATAGAAATGATAATTGTTTTTTGAAATTCTGTTTCCAAGCACAATTGCCCAAGTTACACCTATTACTATTCCGCTGATTAATATCAACAATAGTCCATTTGGTAATGATAATATAAAATCAGATATTGAGATATCTCCTTCGTCCCCAGTTAAATTAATAAGTTCCATTAATCCCCAAATGGCAAAACCAATGATTATAACGTTGATAAAAATCATAAGTCCGATAGTTAAAAACTTGTCTGCTTTAGTAGGTTTTAAGTCATCAAATTCAAATTCCTTAAAAATGCGTCTTTTTATTGATTCTCTACCTCTTTTATAAAAAAGCAGTCCGAGTATTAACAATAAGAATAGCAGACTTGCTAATGCACCTATTATTGTAAATTGCCAAGTAAATGGATAAGAAAGAAAGGCCTCCCATTTGCCAGTAGGAGCAAATGCGTCCATAATCGCCCATACAGTTCCAAATGATAATGCTACTAATGAAGCCATAGATATAACATAGACTACAGTTGTAACGATATTTTGTTTCTTTGTAAATGTTAAACCATCTTCAGGTCTATTATACGCAATAATCTTGTTTAGCACGAAATTATATCCGTTTTCCCAAATCCAGACGAAAATTACGATTAATAATGTGATCGAAAGTACTAATAAACTTATTAACATTGTTTTAAGACCATTTGTTAACGCTAAAAAGAATACTAAGAAATCAGATGTTGCTCCGCCTGAGAATACTCCTTGCAATAAAGAGATGATAATACCAGATGCGATAACAAATATAGAAACCAATAATCCCCCTGTAATTATTTTTGCTGGCATATTTTCGCGCTTTATTTTTGCTTTATGAATACCTGGATACAGCAGTTTGTAGATGAATTTATTCCCTTTCCTAAAAAGTATCCAAGCTGAAATTAGAAGTAAAAAGAACAAGAATCCTAATGCACCAACGATAACAAATTTCAAACCCCAACCAAGATTTAAAAACCATTCCCATTTTCCTTCTGGTTGTATAGCATCCATGATTGCCCAAAGAGATCCGATTGCCAGAGCTATTGCGGAAAAAGCTATAATGTAATAAAAAGTAACTGATGCTTTGGTTTTACGACCTTTTGATTTTAATTTTGCAGTTCTTACTGTTTTCTTTTTTGTTTGGTTCAGTTTACCTCTCTCGACCTCTTCTGAAATAGATTCATCTTTTTTTTCAGTATCGCTCATTTATTTTCTCACCAATTAGATTTAGTTATTATTTTTTTTCTTATATTCATTTTATAAAAGGAAGAATTATAAATTTAATCAAGCTCAAATCTCTATTCTAACATTTGTTTTCCTTTCTCTGTTAATAAAAAAGCTTCTTTTTGTTGACCTTGATATTCAAATTTTTCGATGGTGATATAACCATTTTGTTCCAAGGCATCCAAATGTTTTCGAATTGCATTTTCTTTTATCAATTCGATACCCATCATTCGTCTGGTTTGATTATATATGATGAAAATTCGTTGAAGAACCATTCTAGGTTTTTCAAAACAATCGATAATATCACGCTGTTCTGAAGTTAGATCTTGTCCCAATAATTTTTTCTCTTGAGCAAGTTTAGCTTGAAGTGCTTCTTCAAGCGTGCTGTAATTAGTTTGCTTGAATTTCCCCGTATTTTTAGATTCTGGATAATCTTCCCCTTTGTTTTCTCCTTCTTGTTTCTTATTTTCTTCATTAGTCACGCTTTTATCAATTCCTTTTGATCTTCCATATAAAATTAGTATGATTAATCGAGATTTTATTTGTTTTTATTTTCAAATTTTATAATTTTGGCATAAAAAACATTGGGCTCTTTTTGGAAAGACTGATACCTAAAATATTTTTTGTTAAATGTTGTTTCCAAATTATCATTTCCTTCGCGTGTAGTCAAAAATTCCAACATTTCGCCCTTTTTCATTCTATTTGTTAATATTTTTAGTTTTATCATTAAGTTAGTACAAGTAAAATCTGTATAATCGGCAATATTGGATGGAATTGCATTCTCAGTCATATAAATCAATCCGATGGGTCTAATGTAATATTCTCCTATTTCATTAAAATAAAATAATTCTTTGATTTAAATCTTTTTTTAAAATCTTTTCAATAGTTGCCCCTGTTATTATTGAAATATCTTTAAACATATTGTCTATTTTTACCCCCCGCAATTCCAAAGATGGATTATACACATAATATTTAAGATATTCATCATGTAGTGTGGCCGAGATTACTTCTTGTATATTAAAAATCTTATCAGACGCCACTAACTGATGTTTATTCACTAATGAAAAGATGCCATCTTCAATGAAAACAATGGATGTATAAATTCTATGATGGGCAGCCGCAACTGCAAAGCTAATTGCACCAAAGGCCCATTCAGTAGAGTAAGGATCATGGGTAATAAAGAGTAGCAAAGGGGGTTTTTTGTTTGAAGAATTCTTAGAATTAACTGCATTAATGTGAATAGAATTGGGGGAAAGAATAATCTGTGGGTTTTCAAATTCATCTATAATCTTGTTTAAATTGACAATTTGTAACCAATCCTCACCCACATCAGTATGAAATTCACCCAATTCGGTTTTTTCCTGCACATAACCTCTCGCCGTAGCACATCTTGAACATGCCCAAAAATGTCTATCTTGACCTTTATTCTTTAATATTTCATCTACTTTCTTGATGCTGGTTCCAATATTCTCAAATTCAGATGGTTTTTGATCTTTTAATGCGACATGTAATCCATCTAAATATAAATATAATTCGGGGATCTTACCATTATCTAATATCATATTCATTATTCGTATGGCAAAAACTGAATTTCTATTGAAATACGGGGAATCCATTAATAGAAAGCCGATTTTAGGGTCACTATGAATGGATTTAAGATTTTGAATTCTATTTATTATCTTTTTCCAAAATATAGAATGGTCGCCTTTAGAATCAATTTTATCATCTTGTTCAATTCCAATAATTCTTGATTCTGATGGATCCGTTGTAATCTCAAAATTTTTATTTCGTTTTAACTTGTCCCATCTTCTATTTGTACGTCTATCAAGTAAAAAGAAAAGGGCAGATCCTGTAAGGAATATATTAGTATCATAATTCGATGTAACAAAGATATTTAGAACTTGGTAAAGCCAGTCCGCTCGTTCTTGATTTATTTTATCGCAAAATAAACCGATTAATTCAAACATACCATTTTTCAATCTCGAATTATTTATTCTTACTTATTTTACATGGATCGTTATTTCTTTTTAATTGTTAATTTCCATAATCCTGGTTCTTCTAACTCACGCTTAAATGAGTGTCCTGCCCTTTCCATAGCGATGGGAATATTCTCCATGGCTGCGGGTGGATGATCGCATAATACATGAACTACATCTCCCGATTTCATGTTTTTTAATTTTTTTTGCACTATTAAAAGACAAAATGGGCATCCTTTACCTGTAATATCCAATTTATATTCTTTAATATCAACCATTTTTTAATCACTCCATTATCCTGCTGGAAATATCAACTCAATTAGAGGAACAAATATGTAGTCTTTTAGTAATAGATGAAAAAGTACTGCTCCTATTAGTAATCCTAAGAAGAAATATAATGATTTAATTGAACCTTCTGAACCCATTACCATCTGCCGAAGAGGGCAACCCCCTAATAATACACCTACTAATCCCATTCCAATCCCACCTAAAATAGCATAAATAATTGCTCCACCAACAGTACTTACAGGACCACCTGGTATAGCTGGTGTTTCAGTAAATGGTTTCTCAATTATCCAAAAAAAACCAGGAAAAGCTTCGGGGACAATCAAGGAAAATAATAAGTAACCTATAAATGCACCACCAATCAACGCCAAGAACCCAACAAACAATCTCGTCTGTTTAAATAGTAATAAATCACGGAAACCCCCTATTGAACAAAATCCAGATCTTTGAGCTAAATAACCTATCAAAATCCCGAGAAGTAAAGTCATAGATGGAATAAGATACGCTGCAAGGGTTGCTCCTAACACACCATCAACTGCCAACTATACAACCTCCTTCTCCATTTGTTTCAATACAATTCGTGTTCCCAGAAATACTCCAAAATATATGGAAAGAAGGGCAATTAAAGCCACCATATCCCCGTATGCGAGTCGTAGTGCGGTTCTATAGGGACA
>WJKO01000658.1 GCA_014729055.1 Promethearchaeota archaeon
GGGGATGGATGGTTGTTGTAGTGATTTCCACCAAATTTGGAAAAACCGTTGGGGAAGACTATAATTTAAAATTAACTGAAGGGTTAGAAAAAACGATTTCGAGAGGTAAAACCGTCGATATCCATAATTTTAGTTACAAGAAGGAAGTGCAGAGGAAGCTGATTCATTTATTATCTCTATGTTATTTACTTTCATACGTCTTAGTTATTCCTATTTTTAACTTAGTATTTGAATTTATTTATTTAAAAAATCCCGCTGGGAGTAGCTGGGAGGATATTTATAATTTCTATGTATTAAGTAGTGATGATTTCTTGTTAGAAAATGCCTTTACCTTAATAATACTGGCCTTTTTTGGCAGTTTCAGTGTACAAATCGATGCCGAAATAATTAGGTTAAGATCCCCACAATCTCCGTTTATTTTAAAGAAAACACTACAAAAAACAAGAAGGGTAACTGAAACTAAGACTTTTGGAGCACATATATCTATGGTTGCTAGTTTTATGGTATCCTATTTTATTTTATATTATGATCCCAATTGGAGAATAGAAGGTATGCTTGCAATGACAGCATTAGTGGCAATCTCTTCCCTTGCAGATATGATGGCCGCTTTAATTGGTCGTAAATGGGGGAAAAAAAAGTGTAGAATCAATAAAGATAAATCGTATGCAGGATGCTTTGCTGGTGGATTAATTGCATTTATCATTGCATACTTTTTTATTGGTCCAATTTTAGCAGTGATAGCAGTAGTAACCTTTCTTTTCAATGATTTAATACTCGCCAAAATTAACCTTTCAGACAATCTTACAAACCCTCTGACATTAGCCATTGTATTTAGAGTGTTCATTTTCTTGGTAAATCCACAAATTCCATTGGATTGGTTCTATATTGGATAATTTAATCCATTCAATATCTATCACATAAGGTTTATTTTTTTTATTTAATTCTTAATTACATGATGTATTTGTGAGGAATAGAAAAATTTATTATCGGGATCCTGTTTTCAGACCTCCGAGTGAAGCCCATAGTTTATTAATCCAAGCAACCGAGGGTTGCACATATAGATGTAGCTTCTGCGTTTCTAATTTGGGAAAAACATTCAAAATAAGGAAAACAGAAGATATCAAACAAGACTTGGATACTGCTAAGGAGATATACGGTCCAAATGTTCGCCGTGTTTTCTTTCTTGATGGAAATGCAATGGTGATGCCTTTCGATCCTCTTAAAGAAATAACAAAATATGCACATAACATATTTCCTCATTTAGAAAGAGTCGCTGTATATGCACATGGCAAGGATATTTTAGGTAAAACTCAAGAGCAATTAAATGAATTATCCGAAGCAGGTCTAAAAATGGCTTATATTGGTATTGAAACGGGAAATAATGATTTATTAAAGAAAATTGGTAAAAGAGAAACAGCGGAAGATATCGTCAAGGCATTTCATAAATGTTATAAAGCGGGAATAACACCTTCAGGGACGGTTATTCTTGGTTTGGCGGGAAAAAATGAAGAAAAGTCCAGAAAACATGCAATTGATACAGCAAAGTTGATAAATCGTGCAAGTCCAACACAGATTATCAATGAGGGACAAGACGTTCCTATTTGGTATATTTCTGCTCTAACTCTAATGATCCCAAGAGGTACTCCCCTCTACAAAGAGAAGGTTGAAGGAGAGTTCAAACCTATGAATGCAGACGAAATATTGCGAGAAATGAGAATAATTATTGCAAATATAACTGAAGATGTCAATCATTGCGTGTTTCGATCGAACCATGCTTCCAATTATCTCGCGATCAAAGGCACTTTATCCAAAGATAAAGATAAAATCTTAAAAATAATTGATTCGAATCTGAAAGATCATCGAAATATTCGTCCAGAATTCTATCGAGCTCTGTAATCTATCGTAATCTGTAATTTATCCTATTAAAAATAGGACAATAAAAATTTAATTTGCATCTTTTAATGCTTTTTTCTCAGCATCGCTAGCCCTTTTGCAGTACGAAATATGATGCATTACGCTCTTATACTGTTTTTTACAGAAAGGGCATATTTCTTTTCCATCAGAGGTTTTTTTTATTTCGGGCACATTTGATACTGATGCACTTGTTCCAGCGCCAACTTCATCTTCTTCACCAAAATCTTCAATTTCGCCGAATTCATCGTCTTCAAGTTCTTCTAATTCACCAGACTCTTTTAAACTCTCCTCTTTCGCATCGTACAATTCTGTAACTTCTTGAGTTTCATCTTCGATTGTCAATTCCTCCTCTTCATCAACATCTTTGCCACCAAATAGTTCCTCTGAAATCAAGTCTTCGTCATCTTCTTGACCAGCCTTCTTTTTACCTTCCGTCTTTACCCCACTTTTTGTTTGCGCCTTATATCTGCGGTCGAATTCCTCTTCATATTCTTCTTCATCATCGAAATAATCTAAAAATTCCCCTTTCTCTTTCATTTCATAATAATAATCCTCATCATCCCAATTGTAGTCTTTCGATTCTAAAATTTCTGCTACATATAATTCGTTGATAATTTTATTAGAGGGTTTGAAAAATCTACAAACTGAACAGACCTTTGCATTCTTTCCAAGTATTAAATCTCGCTTAACACACTCACATAAGGGTTGATATGA
The DNA here is from genome assembly GCA_014729055.1 of Promethearchaeota archaeon. GTDB lineage: Archaea > Asgardarchaeota > Lokiarchaeia > Sigyniarchaeales > Promethearchaeaceae > WJKO01. Next base: position 2,629 of record WJKO01000658.1, read on the forward strand.
GTTTGAAATTACATTGAGTGTTTTTAAATGGACGCATGCTTTATCCTTGCCGACGTCTCTTTTCTTTTTTGACCTTCTAGGCATTTCCTATCTAAATTCCTTTTTTATTTGTTCATTAAAATTTTCTAAAATTTCAACAGAATAAAATCAGTGCATAATTTTTTGTATAATCTATCAAAAATATTTATCAAATTTGATTTTGAAGCATTAATAAAAAATTTTATGGAAAATACAAGATTTTGAATATCTTTTAGAGATCTCTCAGATCATTTTTGATTTTATTCTTTACTTCATCTGAATCTATCTTTTCCATATATTTACGTACTTTTTCCTTCATTTTTTCAATTGCTGTTCTCAGATTTGCTGGAAGAGCCCATGAAGACCTCCTTTTCACGTGAAACTTCTCAATTGCCTTCTTGTAATTCTGCATCGCTTCTATTAGAAATAATGCGCCCGAGGTGTAGTCTCCATTGTCCAAATAAATCTTTGCGATCTCTTCATTGACCTTCCCCACTCCAGCCAAGTCTCCAGCATTCTCATATAAGATCGCAGCATTTTTAAGGTGTTCTAAACCCTCTTGTGTACTTTCTTTCTTCAACAAGGCGTTTCCATATATGAAATCCGCATTGGCCATCTGAAACATATCTCCAACATTTTCCGCTTTTTCTTTTAGCTCTTTAGCAAATTTAATCGCTAGATTCTCATGTTTAGATTCAAGGCATGATTCAGCAACGTCAACGTATGTATCCAGCATTCTATCAATATATTTATTCCCTAATTCATCAAGTATTTTTAATGCTTGGTTGTATTTCTCTACGGCACTAAATGAATCATTGATGAGAAAGGCGGTTTTTCCTTCTGTTATTAATTGCATTGCATTATCTAATTTGGATTCTTCGGGAGTTTTCTTGAGTTTTTCTGAAGGAAGAACACCTGGAATTGCACTTAATTCTTCAGGTGGTCCTGTTAAGGGTATCTTTTGAAGATCTCTTTGAGATAACTCTTCGGAAGGCTCTTTTGGAGGCTCTATTTCTTTTAAATCTATTTCTCGTTCGTCAGATTTCCACCCCATATCACCTAAGGGGGCTCCTTGATTTTGGCTAAGGTCAGCTTGTGCAGCTTTAGGCTGGGCGGACGGTGGCGCGTCAGGTTCCCGATATGCTGTTTCTAAGGGTCTACCCTTTGCAACTTGACTACTCAGTTCAGTTAATAAATTAGCAAAGAAATATTGATCTAACCCCAAAATCTCATAGGGAACATCATGATAATTTGTATCAAATTTCGGATTGTCTTGAGTTATAAAAGGGTCGTTTAATCGATAACAGACGATTCCTGTTTTAAATGGATGTGTATCATAATCTTCGGTGATATTATAGTTTGGATTCGCTGGACTCGGATGAGCAGAATAAGACTGTGGTTTCAGATCGGAATCAAGAAGATAAGTATGATCAAACACAATACCAATGAAATCTGGATTTGGTTGAGCAAAACTCAGCTGATTCATGACATCAACGTAGCTAAAAAATAAAGATAACCCAGGATGAGAATGAAACCACCCCACCATAAATCGCCCTCTGCCTTCCGCGTCTAATTGATCTTGTATTTCCGCAATAAATCCATAATGTTTAGCGCCAAGTTCTACATCATGACTTTCTCCAAATGTCATCGGTATCGCCCTTTCAACTATGACTGCATCATCAGAATGCACTCCAACGAGTATACCATATATTTCACGCCATTCTTCTTGACGTATAGAAGAGTTTGCATACCTAGTAGCATAGAGAATAATAGATTTATACGCTTTTGCGTGAATAATTACCTTTTTTTCTTGTGGTTTTTTTTGTTCATTATCCTTTAATTCTGTTTCTCTTTGTTCATTTTCTTGCTCTGATTTTCGTTCTGGTTCCGTTTTTTCGATATTGGATTTATTATTTAAGACCTCTTCGACACTCTTAGTTTCTATCTTCTTATCTTTATCCTTCCAGTCGTTTAAATCTCCTTTTTCGGGGTTCTCAGCCATGGAAATTGTTCTCCTTAATTCCTCTTTATTTTTGAGTTTTTCTATAATGTTAATTAAAAATTTCATTCTTAAATTAGTATCTCATTCTTAAATTGATGTGAAATAAAAAAGATCATAGTACTGATTCTTAGAAATTAATTCCTATCAAAGCCACAAAATCTGCTTTGCAATTTTAACAACTTCTTCTTGTGATATTTCTTTCGCTCTTCCAGTTTGCTTGAATTTAATAAGTCCTTCTTTAAATTTCTCTTCAATATAATCAACGAAGAACTGTAATCTTTGTTTAAGAGGTTTATCGGATTTCTCTGATAGAAATAAAGCGGCTTTGATAAGATTACCCGTTGCGGAGTTAATTATAAAACCTTTATAATTAATTTCTTTGATGCCTTTGGTCTCTTTCGTGCCCAACTCCGTAGCAAAACTATCAATTGCAGAGAGAAAGCCCGAAATAATCATATCATCTGCTGATTTCTCTTCATTAGAATATCCTGAAATATTTAATCCTGAATCAATATCCAATAGGATTAAACTCCTAAAAATATCATAATATTTGCCTTTCTCGGCTTTACTCAAATCAGGCGTTTTATAGAGATCTTCTTTTGATAGAGAATACAGACTAAATTTCTTTGAATTATATGAATCCCTTTCACTAAAATCATATTTAGAAATTTTACCCAACTGAGAAGGTGCCCTAATTGGCTCTTTAGGTAATTGGGACTCAAAATGTTCTTGTAAATCGCTCTCAGTTTTATTTTTCTTTCCTTTTGTTACGCCAAATACCGTTTTATGAACCGGATCAATCACATATAACCATACATTTAGATTTTCCATATCTTCTATCAATTTTTCTAAACCAATATACAATGCACCAGCCACAGATGTCACAAAAACCGTCCAATATGTTAATTGTCCAGCTTTCCTTATATCCTCTAATAAAGCGGATCCATAATCTTTCTTTAATTGGTGCCCAGTGCGAACAAAAACTGATTCTGTCTTTAATAGCACAGTTAATTTTTTCGTGAGAAATAGATCCATATTTGCAATATTGCCAGAATTTTGCTTTACATCAAAAGTCATGATCTCTAAATCAGCACAATAATCCGCAAATACATCAATTAACTCTTGTTTAGAAATGAAATCATACATTAAAAGTTGATTGTGAAAATTGTAATATTCTATTATGCTGTTACCTATATATTCGACAACATCACGGAATTGCTTTCGAATATCCTTACTATTCTCATATTTCTCATAATAATAGGTATAAATATAATAGATTAACTCTATTCGAGTAATATTATCTTTATCTGGGATTGATATTCCTTTATCAATTATCAAGTTTTTTAGTTTCGTAATATGCATATTATTTAGAACGCAATTTATACAAAGAAGCCCGTATTTCTTGGAATAATTCTTATTTATTTTATCAACCAAGTCATCTAACAATTTCATGTTATAGAAATCAATAAAGAGACTATTAAATAGTTGCGTTTATTTAAAAAAAGAATGCGTAATTTGATTTTATAAAAATACATCTGATTTGATGCTAGATTGATTCTATCTATTTAGATTAAATTTAAGAAAACGAAAAACCTAAATTCTCAATGAATCAAAACAATTGATAGGATCAATTAAGATTAAATTTAAAAAAACTGATAAAAAATGTCATCAGAAAAATTATGGTATAAATCTTGGCCAAAAGGCATTAAGAAAACTCTGGAATATCCTAATATTTCCGTCCACAAAATGTTTGAAAATATTGTCAGTAAAAATAGCGATATTAACTACTTATCTATATTAGGAATTAATTTCACATTTGGACAAGTAAATGACTATGCAGACAGATTGGCTTCAGCATTAAAAGAATTAGGCGTTAAAAAAGGAGACAATGTCGGTATTTTCATGATAAATATACCACAGTTTGTAATCAGCTTCTTTGGTATTCTAAAAACAGGCGCAACGGTAGTGCCTATTTCTCCTTTATATGGTTCTACTGATCTTCAAACAACCTTAAAAGATTCAAATTTAAAAGCCATTATTTGCTTGGACATTCTGTACAAGAAAATACAAGAAGCGTGGGATGAACCAATACCTTGGAAAATTATAACAACGTCATTGGGGTCTATTCTTCCAACTTTTAAAAGAATATTAGCTAGACTTTTTCGCAAAATTCCCGCCAGTCCAAAAATCGATAACGCACTGGATATGTTCAAGTTGATGGAAGAATATGAGCGAATAGAAAAAAGTGCTCAATGTGATCCAGAAAACGATGTAGCAGTAATAGGATATACAGGTGGTACGACTGGTACACCAAAAGGTGCCATGATCACTCATCAGAATCTCATATCAAATCTACTAGCTGCCAGAGAATGGAGTAAACATATTCATCCTAAAGGTACACATAAGAATTTTGTTGGGGCGGTGCCATTTTTTCATATAATCGGATTAAGCGCTGTTATGCTTGTTGGAGCATTCTACGAGAGTACAATACACTTAATACCAGATCCGAGAAATTTTGAGTCCATTCTCAAAGCCATCGAGAAAAATAAAATAGAATATTGTCATGGTGTTCCTACACTATATCGGGCGTTGTTAATGCAACCAAATTTTGATGATTTTGACTTAACATCTTTGGAAATCGTTTTCTCAGGAGCTGCTGCTTTACCGAATTTCGTTTTTAGAGCTTTTGAAGAAAAAACAGGTTGCCTAATGATAGAAGCTTATGGTATGACGGAAACAAGCCCGATCGTCACTGCAAATCCTTTTGAAAAAGATAATCGTAAAATGGGCTCTATTGGAATTCCCTTTCCTAACACTGATGTAAAGATTATAAACCCAGATAATGGAGATGTTTTACCTATCGGGGAGGTCGGCGAGATTATTATCAAAGGTCCTCAAGTTATGAAAGGATATTATCAAAAACCAGAGGAAACAGCTCATATTATTAGAGATGGCTATCTATATTCAGGAGATCTTGGTTATATGGACGAAGATGGTTTCATATTTTTAGTAAATCGTGCAAAAGATATGATTAACGTATCTGGTTACAAAGTCTTTCCATCGGAATTAGAAGGAATCATTACCTCAAATTTTCCAGATATTGAAGAGGCCGCAGTTGTTGGAGTTCATGATGATTATAGTGGAGAAGCCGTTAAACTAATCGCTGTGTTGAAGCCAGGTGTCGCTGACATAAAGAAGGAGGAATTTATGAAAACACTGAAAAAGAAAGTCGCAAACTACAAAGTGCCAAAGATCGTCGAAATACGAGATTCATTACCAAAAACCGCCTTAGGTAAAATAGACCGCCGAGCACTTAGAGCCGAACCTGTTGAACTTGATGTCGACGAAGATGAAAAGAAAAAGCGATCACGACTCATTTAGTGTAATTGCATACCTCATTAATGTTCTCCATTAATACCCAATTAATATTCCATTAATATGTTCTATTTTATATTTTCTATTCTATTTCTAAAATAACTTTAAATAGATATATAGAGATATACATAAGATTTTGGTGATATCATGAAGCAA
>WJKO01000659.1 GCA_014729055.1 Promethearchaeota archaeon
CAATAACGCAGCCCAGTTGGCTCAGGTCCGTCCTTGAATACGTGCCCCAGATGCCCCCCGCATTTGCTACATAAGACTTCGGTTCGAATTCCCCATGAATAGTCCTTTTTTTCCTCGATGTTATCTTCTTCAATTGGTTTATAGAAGCTGGGCCAGCCCGTTCCCGACTTGAATTTTGTATCGGAGTCAAATAACGGTTCCCCGCATGCAGCACATCTGTATATGCCTTTCTCTTTATTATCCCAATATTTTCCGGTAAATGCTCGTTCAGTTCCTTTTTTCCGGAGAACTTTATACTGCTCTTTGTTTAGAACTTCCTTCCATTCTTTGTTGCTTTTCTTTATTTTTTCTTTCATTATACGAAGATTAAGCAACCGCACTAAAAGTTCTTTATGGTTATAATGAAGAAGAAGATAATCGAATTCATTTAATTTTTCTCGGAACCAAATAATTTTTACTTATATTTTTGTTTTTTTTTTATTTGTGAATTCCCTAAAAATTCCCAAAAATTTCCCAAAAAAATCAATAACTATATATATACGACTTACATGATTTGTCTTGTTCTTAATTTACTTCTACATACAAAACCAAGGTGAAAAATCGCATATGGAAGATACTGTCAGACATGACGCAAATTATATAATTATAGCGCATATTAGGACAGCCATAGCGATATACCGGTAAACGAGCAAGCTATTTATCAGGTTTATGATTTTTCACCACTCTGGCAGTTTCTAACCCGATATAAAAGATTGCGTTCGTCTTGTCACGCCCATCACATTTTCTGGGATAATTGAATAAAATGAGTCTTATAGTGCAATACCTATTAAAATGATAAACTTAATAGCGCTCTGATCGTTTAGTGGTATTTGGGTTTACTTTAGTAGGGCTTGAGACTGCCAGAACACTTAAATACACAGATTCACTAATTAAACATAACATAGAAAGCTCGTCAAGAAATGAAACACAGAAATCAAATTTAAAACCGAAATCAAATATTGAAAAAAGATAAGGACAGGTGGTTTTGCAAAAAATGGCATTAAATATTAAATCTATCAGACTAATTATGGCTTCAATAACGCCATTAATGATATCCTTCATAGGTCTCATTGCAGCTATACCTGTTATGTTCCATTGATGAGTTAATTGATTCCGCGGGTGCAGTAATCTATATTCCGCATTTAACTCATTTATGGCTCATATAATTTAATCGGTAAAATCCTTGGTCGTGAACCAAGCTATAAGGGTTCAAATCCCTTTATGGGTCCTCACTTCAGAGCCAAGCATTTTGCAGATCATAGGTACTTAGCGTAATTCTATAATTCCAAATGTTGATATGAAAATTAATTATGAGACCAATTATGAATAATCTAAAACACAAGGAGACGTAGCTTAAAGAGTAAAGCACCACCCTGATAAGTTGGAGAATAGAAGTTCGAGTCTTCTCGTCTCTACCAAAAATTTAAAAATAATATTCACAAACCCGAGGTATAAAAATGTATAAATATCAAAATACGGATTTACTATACGGATTTACTATATGCTACCAGCTCAGTTCACTTAAGAAATGAGCTGGTGTCGCAAAGAAGGCAATGCGCTATTCTTATATGAAACTTAAGCATAAAAATGTATCAATCCCAAATTGCTTAATTCTAAGCAAAGTAGTAAACGTGGGTTCAAATCCCACCACCAGCACTTCATTCCTTCATTCATTTAAAAATTAATATAAACCAAAAAAAGCGGTATGGTGTAAAGGCACAGCATCTCGGTCTCATGAGTCGAAGGTTAAAGTTCAATTCTTTATACCGCTATTTTCTTAAATATAATTCCTCTTCTACTTTCTTAGATATAATTCCTCTTCTATTTTCTTTAATTTCATGTATTTTCATTACTAAATTTCTTCTAATTTATATCAATCTATGTATAATCTTGACTATATCTGCTTTATCGAGCAATTTTGGAACACAATATGTTGGATTTGCTTCATGAATTGCATCAATTGCGATATCCTCAATATCTTGTTCTTGAATTGCAGTTATTTTATTTGGTATATTCAAGTGGTCATTGAGTCGTTTTATTCTTTGAATAAATCGTCTATATAAGAGATTTTTTGGTTCTTGTTTACTAGCCAAACCACATTCAACAGCAAGCTGAGATATAGAATCATGAATAGATTCTCCGAACTCTTCCAAGACATAAGGTAAAATTACTGCAACAGCTAATCCATGTGGTAAATTATACCTTCCACCAAGACTATGAGCTATTGCATGAACATATCCCGGGGTTGCTCGAGTTAAAACCATACCCGCATAAAATGCTGCCAGGGACATATTTTCCCTTACTTTCAAATCAGTTCCGTTCGAATACGCTTTTTCTAAATTTTCTAAGATCATTCTGACTGATTTTATGGCAGATTCATCAGTTAATCTTATGCCATTGACGTTGATATAACCTTCTATTGCGTGAGTTAGAGCATCAAGACCTGTATATGCCGTAATATGAGGAGGTAAACTTGTCATTAATTCAGGTGCAAGTGCAGCAACTCTAGGAGCAATTTTTGGACTATTAACCGAAAACTTTTCATGTGTATCTGAATTCGTTATGACCGCCCCAATTGTTGCTTCTGAACCCGTACCCGCCGTAGTAGGAACGGCATAAAACGGCGGTAATTGTCCTTTTATTTTAAAATTACCCTTTAATTCGAGTACGGTTTTATTGGGTGTTGCTACACGCCCTCCCACCACTTTTGCACAATCTATCGATGATCCTCCCCCCACCGCTAGTATCCCATCGCATTGATTCTCTTGATATACTTGATAACCTTCTTTAATATTTTCGATAGTTGGATTTGAGACCACTCCGCTATAAACAGAATATTCTATTCCTCGATCGGTCAAAAGCTCGAGGATTTTATCTACAAGACCAAGCTCAAAAATTGTTGCATCAGTAACAATTAAGATTTGCTGTAAATCTTCTTTTTTAATTAAATCGCACAATTTCTCCAGACTATCTTCTCCGCTGACGAGAATGGGCTCTGGAAACTTTAATATAACATAGGCAAGCTTTGACATAAGATGGAATGATCTATATGCAATCTTTTTGGCAAAATTCATGATAGTTCTACTATAATCTATGCTCGATTTTATGGAATAAAAAGGTTGATTATACTTAAAAAATGATAATAGTTTATGCCCAAAGTTATCATCGGTAGCATTAATATTGATATGTATCGACTTAGTAACGATAAATTAATTACAACCTTAGGCGGCTCGGCAACTAATACATGTTTTTTCTTGACTAACTTGATGCGTTCCTATTCGCAGGACAACAATTTATCCCAAGAAAATAGAATGGTTTATCTAATCGGAGGAATCGGTGCTGATTCCGCTGGAAAGCAAGCTTTAGACCTTTTGAAAGAAAAAGGAATAAATACAAAATATGTTGGTAAATTATCAGGTCATACGGGCAAAACAGAAATTACATTAGATGATAGGCACGAACGGCATATTAAGCGCTTTCCATCTGTAACAAATCAACTTCCAAATTACATTACAACACCAGCAATTCAAAGAGTGATGAGACAATCAGATATCCACGTCAAAGGAAGTGCAAAATTACTAAATGCTATTTGGGACGTAAAAGATTCTATATATTCCGCAGACATTTCTGCATTTGACTCGGATAAATCTTTCATCAGCAATATTAAGGAATTAAAGGATAAACAGATTAAGATTTTATTTGGAAACAATAAAGAATTCCAAAACCTCGCATATAGCGCGGGAATAGACGTGAATTTAAATAAGCTAGGTTCGGAAAACAGAACGATTGATTATATCAATAACGCAGAGGATATTAATATATTCGTTGAAGAAATTTTAGATCTTTTTAAATCGGAATATTTATTTTTTAAATTAGGCTCTAAAGGTGCAATTTACTTTAGAAATAATAATCAAACAGATAAATTAGAGCATCATTGGAATAAATTCTCAATTACAACTACTGCTATCAAGATTATAGATACCACCGGAGCGGGAGACGCATTTAATGCGGGTGTGTTATTTGGATTATGGAATGGATTTTCACCCAAAAAATCGATAAGCTTTGGCAATATATTAGGAACATTTAATTGTACACGGTTTGGAGGTACAAATTATGTTATGTCATATTCTGATATGAAAGCAAAATTAATCAAAAAGTAAGCATTTACTTTGTTAAGAATAGATGACAGTTACAAAGAGTTGATTAACTTATGTATATATTGGAAATTGTAAAGCAGTTTAATCTGCTTATGAAATCAGCAATTCAAGGACCAAGTTGTATTGATCCCAATATATGCAGAGGAGATTGCTGCCATATACATATAGATATTCCAAAAGCACTCGCTGAATATTACATTGAACAAAATCTTGCCAAAAAAAGCGATTTTATCCGCGGCAGTGTTTTTTCATTTGCAATAGATGTAAAAAAAGAGAATGCAAAGTGTGTTTTTTTTGATACCAAACTTAACGGATGTTCTTTACATGCCAGTGGAATGAAACCACCCCAGTGTTGGATTTATCCGACAGGGTTTTCAAATGAGCCGGGCGAAGAGAAGCAATTTGCAGAAAACGGCACCATCAGATGTAAGAAAAGTTCGGGTTGGTGGGTTATTGATTTAGAAAAAACTAAAACTGCGCAAGAACTGCTTAAAAAATATCAAGAATTCAGCGAACGTGAATTTAAACAAGAAAATTCGCTCAGCAACATTGAAAAAAGATTGGAACTCCTTAAAGGTCAACTCGTTCACTATCGTCCAAGTAAAATTGCCGGTATTAAAGATGGTTGGGACAAGTTTAGCCCATTACCTGCGGATGGAATGTCATTAACATTTAAGCAATTCTGCGGAAGTAAAGCTCAAGACTTAAACAATAATCATTATTTTGATTGCCCCCATATATGCGGACCAGCTGCCGAGAGAATTATTGAAAAAATCAAGCAAAAAATATATTCATATATCGAGATGTATGGTGCTAAAGAGACCTATACATTCTATGAATTATTCAAATAATTTCGAATATTTGTTCTTTTATTTTTTCTTTTCGATGAGAGCAAGGTAGCCAAAACCGACAGAAATCACTAGTTCATTATATCACTTCTCGCGCCAAGATCATGGATTATTAACCCCCTAACAAATCACTCGTACTTTTGTCGGATCAGTAAGCTTATCTCTCCGAGTCTCGCTGAGGTGATATTCCCAAGATAATATCCCCTTTTATATATCTGACCGATAGATTTAAAGATAACATATGTATATTATCTGTATATGGGTGAAAAAGTGTGAATGAAAAAATGAATCAAAAATTAGAAGATCTCGTAAAAAAATATATGATGAAAAAATATCTCTATAAAGAACTTGATGAAGCAGTCCGTGGAAATTCTGGTCATAAATGGAATTTTGATGCTATTGTAAGGCATAACGATGAACGTTTCGGTATTTTTATTAAGGATTGGAACAGGAGTATTGGAGTAAATCAAGTTAGATTAATTGAAAAAGCCTGTATTGATATGGGCTTTCAAGGCGGAGTTATTGTAGGCAATATGTTTTCTAGCCACGCTAAGAATTATGGAAAAGCAAAGGGTGTACAAATAGTTACTCGCTCTGAATTAATCATGAAAAGCCGGTTTTCATAAAAGATTCGTCTATTTTTTCAATATAATCTTCAGTACATCAAAGATGTTTCATAACATAAACTTTTTTTCAAAACTTAAAATATAACATAAATTTAAGGATAGAATTTAAAGAATACAATATGAAATTTCGCCATCTTGATAGAGTATTGATACCTGCAATACCTACGTGGTTTAGTAAGCAAGAAAATGGCTATATACTTGATATGGAACAAAATCAAAATTATATACGCTCGATTTTGAATACACCTGTTGGGGGTGTTGCCGCTTTAGTGCATACGGGTCGTGGGAATTTCCTCTATAAAGAAGAAAAAGAAACTTATCTCAAATACTGTGTTGAAATCGCACATAATCAGAGTAAAGTCGTCATAACGGGCGTCAATAACATAGACGATGCACGAATGGCAAAAAATATAGGGATAGACGCGGTATTGATATTTCCGAATCGTCATGAACTAAAGACTCTACACGATCCTGAAAGATCAAAGAAAATATATGAGTATCACAAAAAGATCTGCCAGATTCACGGAAATGGAATTATATTCTTATTATATGAAGCAACGGGCATTGGAATTGTATATAACAGTAAAGAACTCAAGCGATTATTATCTATCCCCGAGATTTGTGGTATAAAATTCGCCTTATTATCTAATTTTGAAAAATTGGAAGACATGCTCGCTTATCTGTATCAAAACAAAGTAAACACATCAATTTTCACTGGAGAAGACCGAATGTTTGCCGAATCAATCGAAAAGGCTAGAGATTTTGTCATTAAGACCGAATGCAACATGAGAGTAAATAGCTTAATTGGGTTAGGTCAAGCTTTACCCTATATACAGTCCTTTATGCTTAAAACTTTCGACCATCCTCAATATCAAGCAGATTATTTTATCGCAAGGTCAATTATTTCAGATTTAGCTCGTCATACATTTGTGCGCCCAAGAAGAGATGCATCTGAGGCATGTTATGATTTGCCTATGGAACCTTACATTCAGAATATGGGAGAAGCAACAAAACTGCAGTTTAATTTGAAGGAAAACTTAATAGCGGATATTGCTACCATCAAAACGGAACAAAAAGCAAGAAATATTCCCAAATTAATTTGCAATTCCTTGAAATCTTTTAATTTTACAGAGAATAAATCTCAAATTGAGAAAATTATGGTAGATGGATTGAAATTTGAAGAAGATCTTCGCAAAAAATATGGGAAAAATCTGGAGAAGATCAATGTTCAATAAATTTTTTACAAGTTAAATTTAAGTAAAATTATGATTGATAGAACTATTTTTCAAAAACAAGTTCCACTTTGGAGCGTATTTGTTGCAATTATTATAACA
>WJKO01000660.1 GCA_014729055.1 Promethearchaeota archaeon
ATCCATTTCTAAAAGGTCATGCCAAAGGAACGCTCGATCACTATTTTTGAACCTCGTTATTATGAAAACTGGATGTATAGATAAGATATGCTAAACTGAAATATGGTACCCAAGGTCTAAAACTTTTATAATGGCGGATGTAATAGATACTATCTGTAATCATATGCAATATCCATCCCGAAATTAATAATTGAAACACTATATCGTCATTAGTTGAGCTTATAACTAAGGATAAAATGATAAATTCTATTGAGTGAAAAATGTAGGGATGAGGGTTTTCTTCTTCGAAGTCTACCTCCATTCGTTGTTTTATATTTGCAAAATTCAGCGGTTTTGTAGTCAGTACGTAATAAAATATATGATCGATGTCAAAGATAAAACCTCCTAAAATAAAATACAGACCATTCACTGCGTTATTTAGCCCAATTATAATTGTGTCTATTTTTAGCATATTCACGATGAAAAAAAGAAAGTACCAGATTATTACATTGATTATAACATGAATATGAGTTGCTGCCATGGATAATTACTCACTTACTGAGTCTATGTTTCTTCAATTTTTCAATCATCTTGGTTAAGACATAAAATCCCAACTTAGGTGCTCCAGTCCAATCTAAAATGCCATATTTCATTGTTGCTGCTGATGCTGAGTCTGAAATCTCGGGTTCATAGCGGTTATCTCTCCAACACCAGACTAAAAGGCCATTTACATATTTTTTATCAAGAACTTGGTTAAAAAATGACTCAATCACAGCCGCTTGCCTTTCTTCAGTATATATTGTGTAGGGGACACTATATCCGTCCTCTGCTTTATAAGGATGAATGTCATGGTATCCGTAATGCGCTTGACTTCCAAATTCCGTTATAAAAATCGGAAAGTCATTCATTGCTAAATCCTCATCCTCCATAAAATCTCTGAGATTCTCCAACACACTTGTTAATGTTTCTGGACCTAATTTCTTGCCCGCCGTCGAATCACCATAATATACATTTATACCTGCAATATTAGCTTGAATCTCAGCTATATTTTGGATCCCGGGATAGCCTGTAAAGTGATATAAACGATTCGGATCTAGAATTCTTCCGAGGTTACATAAGTCATTTATCATAGATTTTGATTCAGGTAGATGTGATTTGCATTCATTCGCAACGCTCCATGCTATAATTGACGGATGATTATAATGCGCCCTTATGGTTTCTCGAAGCATTCTTTTTCCTCTTTCTAGTGTTTTTGCGTCTTTCATCATATCGGGCATCATAATATAATTAGGAATTTCCTCCATAACCATTATTCCCAACTGGTCACAGATATTTAAGAAGAATTCCGTCGTTGGATAATGAGCTGGACGAATGCCTGTAAACCCATGACTCTTCATGATGCTGAGATCATGTTTAATTAATTGAGCATTAAAAGCGGGACCACATTCTGGATGTTCGTCGTGTCTATTTACTCCGAGAAACATTACTGGACTGCCATTTAACAGGATTTGCCCTTGATTATCTGTCTTAATTTCACGAAATCCAACTTGGATTGTATGCAATGTACCACGATTTGTTTCAATAATAACCTTATAGAGAATTGGATCGTCTAATTTCCATAGTTTAAAGTTGCTGGTACTCTCGATAAAATATGATTTGCATATTAACTTATCTTTTTCGGGCTCAAATGTCTGATCGTCTTGCTTTTTAATACGTTTTAAACCCAGTTCATTTTTTAAGAATGCGATCTGGTCACCTTCATCTAAGCTAGGGTTTTGAATTTCCATAGCCAGTGCATTTCCAGAATCGAGAATCTTAATTGATTTTAGTTTGTATTGACTATTTTTAGTGGACTTATTTGATTGGCTTAATTCGTGCCGTAGGCTTGAAAAGACAACCAAATTGAGTTTAAATTTTATATTTTGGTTATCTTGATTGATTATTTTTGACTCAAAAAATGCCGTTTTAATAAATTCAAATGGATGTAAAATTAATTCTATATTTCTATGTAAACCTCCCCATTGTTTAAACACTGGAGTTCGAAATGTCTGTCCTTCTTGTTCTCTATTATCTATTTTTATGATAAGACTATACTCATTAGATTCGTTTTGCTTAGCGTCTGGTAAAGTAAAATACATGGAAAAAGGCGTATATCCATATAATCTCTCGCCTAATTTTATATTATTTAGATAGAATTCGGCTTTTCCATACCATCCCTCTAAATATAGTTCAAATATCCCATTATAAGCGGGAATCGAGACCTTTCGATAATACCATACGACACCGAGATATCCTGCACCTTTTTCAGATACGTTAAAAACGGAGGGGACACTAGTGATCTCGGTTTCCTTTTGGGTTAAAATTGATTTTGGAGAATATAAGTCCTTGGAATCATAAATGATCTTCCAAGTTCCATTTAATGAGATGTTAATCGTCATTGTCAGCCACCTTCGACATTGATTAATGTCATCTATTCTAATAAGTTTTTTATTCTATTTCCAAAAGAAATGAATTGTTGCAAAGAGAACGGCATTTTTAATGCTTCAATATGGATATGTCTTCCTTCCAGACGCTTATACTGCTCACATATTTTAATCCATTCCATGACGAGGCTGCTGTATTTTGTAAAACGTTTTTTTCGAATTCCACGACGGGATGGGTGGTCAAAAAAATCCAATGAGAATGGTGTGCAATGATTGTCGTTCCGTCCATCATTAGCATGAATATGATATACTTTTAAATATTTAGCAAATTTTGGGAGAAATTCTTCTATAATTCTATCTGCATATCTTTTTCCTTTGCGCTGTTTATGCCGCCAGACTAATAGATGTCCGGTATCTAAACAAAATAGATGTTGTTTTATCAACTGTGGTTCACCGATTTCGTTCAACTTATCTCCAAGTGCGTTTCTAAAATCCACCAGATTTTGCAAATTGCCGAAAAACGACTTATAATTCTGCATATTTTCCCAAGACAAAGATATTTCTGTGTTTTTCAAGAGGTTTACGACTTTTTCACTGGTTAATAGTTCAACCATGGGTTTAGTTATGTTTTCTTTAGTTCTTGGAGGGGGATGTTCAACAATAGAGGTACCACCTAAGATAGAACATAGTTTTATATCTTGTTCCAATACTTCGGGATATCTACCCGCGAGAGGCAAATCGTTTAGTCCAAAAGTCGAATGCATTCCAAATTCAAACGAAATTTTCGATTTATATTCAGCAGTCGCTTTATGTAGACCTTCTTCCATATCAACACTTTGGAGAATCGATGGTATTCTGCTCGAAGTATGAAAACAGCCCCCTAAAATTCCCTTTAATTTGGTTTTTTCTAATACATAATCCAGTTTACTAAAGACTTGCTTCCATCCATCATAATCTGGCATAAATTCATCTTCTACGTTGAGATCCATCGAATTTATCCATTTGGGATCTCCCAATAATAATTCATGCCATAGGCTCCATCCGAAATAATCCATTTTCTTCACTTTATTTTATTATCGTTATTCTTTTTGAAAATTCACAATTTCTATATATCAAAAAAAGCCATATTTTTTTATTGCTGTTTTTTGAGCATAAAGATTTTTAGCAGGCGTATCGGCGGGATATTCACATCCACTTGCGATAATAAGACCATCCCTTGCAATATTATCAATATATCGCTTTGTTTCCATTTCGACCTTTTCCGAAGAGCCATATACTAAAAGAGCTGGGCTCATTCCACCCATTAAACAAAAATGGTCCCCAACAATTTCATGAATTTCTACCAGATCCACTTGATCTAAATGAAATATGCAGCTCCGTTTGGGTAATTCTTCAACAAATACTGACATATTCTCCGTCCAATCATTATCCAAATGGCACATGGGGATAATATTATTTTCTATTAATTTATTTAAGGTGTATTTCATAGAAGGCCAATATAATTCCCTAAAAAGCTGAGGGCTAACATATGAATTAGATCCTCTTGAATTTCCAACCAGTGCAATTTTTCCATTGATGAGTTTTCCTAATTTAATCATTAAATCTGTCATAGGTTTATTTAAGAAATTGAATGCTTCTTTAACAACTTCCGGTCGTTTAAGCGTATCTTTCATAAATGGAATCATTCCACGCCACATGGGTAAAATATCCCAGACAGCAAATAAACCCTCTGCGTATGGATAGAATTGGTCGTAATATTTTCCGAAATAATGCATTTTAACTTTATTCAAATATAAGAACTCTCGAATTGTAATAAAAACATCCCGAATCATTCGTTTTGTAATTTCTTGTGCTAATCCTGACATTCCATAATTATAGAGGTCATCATATGTACGCAAAATCTTTTTTTCTACAAACTGTGGAACAACATTATCCGAAGGATAAGTCCAATTGTAAAAAAATCGCGAGTGTGTATCTGGATAGGGCAGAGAATATGCACCCAGGCCGAACCCCGTTGGTAAAAAGTCCATTCCGCCAGCTCTAATCCATGCATTTAATTGAGCCCAACCGGTTTCAATTCCATCATAACAATGTTTCCAGAGATTTGATCCGCCGAAAAAAGGAACTGCCCACTCAAATTGTGGACCAAAGGCAACACGATCTACTGATTTACCCTTAATAAGTCTATCGATTCGTTCAAACGGTGTTAATTCATCTTTATCAAATATTTTTATATTCTCTATCTTATTTTCTGGAAAAATTGTCCAATCCGGTTGTAAATATGCTTTCTTTTGGTTCCATCCTTTGTAGGTTTTTTTGATGTCATTGAGTTTTCTCAAAGGCGGTCTAATTCGGGTATTTTTCTGCTGCCGAACATGCCAATCCCTTAAATATTTCTTTATAAATTCTATTAAATAACCGCCAAACACCGTTTTATATTTTTTTGCTAATCTTTCTCCGAGGAACGCTTGTTTTGCACCTTGATGCTCGTCAAAAAGTTTATAATCAATTGGAATAAGTGAATAATCTATAATTTTTTGAATCAATTTCCCAAACAGCGTTGTTTTACTCGAATTTAAGATAGATAAAAGTCTATTGTTTGTCGATATATCAATTATGACTTTGAAGATTTTATTTAAGATCTTAGACTCAAATGCTTTTTCCATGTTTTCACCGAGAGGAGAATGCTCCATTA
>WJKO01000661.1 GCA_014729055.1 Promethearchaeota archaeon
GATCAAATTTTTTCTTTCCTATTTCAGATTGAATATCTTCATCTAAATTACGAATATATAACTCATTCCCAAAACTAATGTGCTTCACGGGATCTATTTGTTTACTTTTAACGTACCAAGCATCCGGATCTCTCGTTATCAGCATATCTTTATTGCCTTGTTCATCCGTCCCGCCGCGGACTTTCCAGTTCTTTTTTTCTTCATCGTCGTCTTTATCGTATTTATTTTTAATTCGCTTAATTATTTTTGATAAAGGCATAGGATCGTCAGTCATTATGATTTCAAGATTTCTAAATGAACTCTTGACTAAAAAAATTGACTAAAAAAAATATCACATTCATATTTGAGCGATTCAAGATTATACAATCTATATATGAAAGAAGGAAAGAAAGGAATAAAATTTATAACATGTTGAATATCGTACCTTTTATTCATTTTTATAACGCGCGTTCACGATTCGTTGAAAATGTTTCTGAGAGATTTAGACATCTCGGATCTTCCTTAAGCGGGTAATCTCCATTTAAGCATGCCAGACATAACTCATTTCTTGGTAACCCTATTGCTTGTACCAATCCATCAATCGTCTGATAGCCCAATGAATCCGCACCGATGTGTTCCCTAACGGTTTCGATGTAATTGTCATTATTAAGAAGTTCCTCTTTACCAACTA
This sequence comes from Promethearchaeota archaeon, assembly GCA_014729055.1. Classification (GTDB taxonomy): domain Archaea; phylum Asgardarchaeota; class Lokiarchaeia; order Sigyniarchaeales; family Promethearchaeaceae; genus WJKO01. Next base: position 671 of record WJKO01000661.1, read on the forward strand.
TCAATTCATTTTTAGTCGGAAAATCTACACCCATAAAACAAGGTTCACGCACTTCAGGACATGTTATGCGGACATGAACCTTTGTTGCACCTGCTTCTTTTAGTAATTTAACAATAAAACGAGTGGTTGTCCCCCGCACAATACTATCATCGATTAAAACAACTTCTTTCCCATTAATTGCACTTTTTATGGGATTTAATTTCTGTCTCACCATAGTATTTCTCCTTTGTTGACCTGGCATGATAAAAGTACGCCAGACATACCGATTTTTCATCAGCCCTTCTTTATATGGTATTCCAGACTCTTCCGCAAATCCTATAGAACCACTCCTTCCCGAATCAGGTACGGGTACGACAACTGCATTACTTGAATCAACTGGACAACTCTTAGCTAAATTCTTCCCTAATCGTGTTCGCGCTTGGGCTACACTCACACCGTCAATTATTGAATCGGGTCGAGCAAAATATACGAATTCAAACATACAAAGTGCTCGTTTCTGGGATGGGACTATATACTCACTATGCAGTTGCTCATTAATACTCGTCTTTATGATTTCCCCGGGCTTCAAGTCATCTACAAACTTGCCACCGATAGAATCAATCGCACAACTTTCAGAAGCAAAGATATCATAATCACAATGATCGTTTAGTTTTCCATAACATAATGGTTTAATTCCTAGCGGATCTCTTAAAGCATATATTTCGCTGTTTTTGGTCAATAATATCAATGAATAGGATCCATCCAAGTACTCGGTAATCTTTCTCAAGGCATAAGTCCAGTCATGCTGCTCAAGATAGAGAGATGCCAAAATATTCGCAATGACTTCTGTATCAGAATTAGTTGTAAAGACACGTCCTCTGCTAATCAATTGTTCTTTCAAGTCACAATAATTTGCAATATTTCCATTGAAAGCAAGTGAAAAAGATAAATTGGTCGATGTAAAATAATGCGGTTGTGCATTCTTAATGGATGAACTACCCGCAGTTCCGTATCTGACGTGCCCGATAGATACGTTACCCCAATACTGTCTAATTACCTCGGGTGTTAAGACTTGAAAAACCAATCCGTGACCTTTATGAGTAAAGATTTTTCTTTTACCATTTACGATACTTAATCCGGCTGCCTCTTGTCCTCTATGTTGTAGGGCCATCAGACCATGGTATACTAACTGAGATACTTGCTGTCGGACATCGTGAGCCAAGATACCGAAGACACCACAGCGTTCTCTTGGTTTAAAGATGCTTTTATAATATCTTGTAGAAGAACAACTAGCCTTATTCTTACATCCAGAAAACTCATTGGAACACATCAAAGTATGTGTATATTTATTAGTCGGTGGAATATTCTCTCTCATGAGACTTCTTTACCCTTTACTAATTTATATTCTGTTAATCCAATAAAAAAAGTCAACAAGTAGGAGATAACCAATCTAACATATAAGATTTACGCCAGAATTTATTAATCTTTCACTAGATTCTGTTTAATATATATTGGATATAATTAGAAACTAAAAAATTTAATGAATATAATTTTTAAAGATTGAGATTTTTCTTTATTCTCTCTTTAATATTGCCTAAAGCAGGACTAAATTCTTTTCCAGTTATGATTTCATAACTCTTAACGTATCTTTGGGCTAATTCAATTCGTATATCATCAGGTATATCTGGTATTTCTCCATCACCCATAAAAGCTTGTTCCATCAACCATCCACGGAAAAATTCCTTGTCTAATATATCAGGTTCCTCGCCTTTATCAAACTTTTCTTGATAGGTGTCCAAAATCCAAAATCTTGATGCGTCAGGTGTATGGATTTCATCAATTAATACAATTTCATCATCAGCCGTTAATCCGAATTCGTATTTACAATCAACTAAAATTAAATTATTCTTTGCACAATAGTTCTGTCCAAATTCGAATAGTTTGTATACATATTCTTCCACTTGTTCATAGACATCTTTATCAACAATTCCTTGTTCTATGATTTCTTCTCGCGATATCGGTTCATCATGAATTCCTTTTTCCTCCTTAGTTGACGGCGTAATCGTTGTCTCGGGTAATTTTTGATGCTTCTTTAAACCCTCTGGAAACTTTATCCCTGATACAGCCTCACCTTTCTTATAAGCACGCCAAGCACTACCTGTTATATATCCACGAACCACCATTTCTATCGGAAAGGGTTTACATTCCTTAGCAATAGTCACATTGGGATCTGGCACACCAATTACGTGATTTGGAGCAATATCGGCAGTTTTATCGAACCAGAAATTAGAAACTTGATTCAATAATTGCCCTTTGAATGGAATCGTCGTTATTACCCTATCAAATGCACTCAAGCGATCAGAAGCGATCAAGATTCTCTTATTTTTATATTTCTGAATATAATTATCTCGAACCTTTCCTCTGTATAATTCTCCCAATTGTGAAAAATTGGTTTCAAGTAGCGTATTATTAAGATTTTCTTTAAGTATTTCTTTATCTATCATCCTAAATTCTAATCCCGTTCTATTTAAGTGGAGTTATCTTGGAAATTAAATAAGATTTTCATAACATGCCATTAATAATTCTTTATATTTTTACAATTAATCATTCAGTTTTAGTAAAAAGGTCAATTACATGAGGGTGAAGTTGTCCTTAATTATTTTCATAACATCATCAGCTATATTTGATTGTTCAACAGAAAAGTCTGATTTTACTAACGAATCCTTGTTATGCTCAGTGATTACCGCGATGGTTGTACACCCAAAATTCACTCCAAGTTGTATATCTGCCCCATGGTCGCCGATTAGAATTGTGTTTTCTGGTTTTATGGAATATTTCTCAATCGCTGCGTTTAAATGAACCGTGCTTGGCTTAGCCTCGTCAACATCATCTCTTCCGTAGATGTCGTCAATATATTGATATAATTTAGCAGTTTTTAATGTCAATTCGGCAACTCTATGTGTATTATAAGTACAGATAATGTGTTGAAGATTATGCTTTTTTCCAAATCGAAGAAGATGCTCAATATTGGTGATGGGTTTGGCAATATGTGCAGCCTGCTCCTCGATTGTTACAATAGCGTCGTTCACTTCATTTAGAATTTCACCTATTTTTTCATCGGAATAGCCATACTCATTCCCGAACACAATTCTGGCATCATCAACAGCACTGGTAATGGTGTTTTTAACGTTATATCTATTTTTAAGGCCCCATTTCTCTAAAACATTGATAGCTGCACGACGAGCTTTGATATAATCTATTTGGAAATAAACAAGGGTACCGTCCATATCATAGAGAATTGTTTTCAAAACATTCAGAATAGAGATCTCCTTTATGAATCTAAAATTGAAATGAATATATATATAAAAAAAAGTTTTGCTAAAAGTTTTACTAAAAGTTTTACTTACTTTTGTATTGCTAATCTTGAGGTGTGCTGATAAATTCCACAGAATGACTACCACAGACAACTTGGTCTAAACTATGTATTGCACAGTTGAGTGACTCGAGTTTTCGTTTAATCAACGGATAGTTCAAGCTTTTTCCTTCAATGACGATTTTTACAGTCTGAGTTCTCCTATCATTCTCAACAAGTGTAATATTTACCCCATCAACATTAGCACCTTCGAGCTTTACCAGCTCTATTGCCAACATATCAATACTCGGCTCATGAGGCTTCAGAATATCCAATATTAACCTAGTTAAATAGATGTGTTTCTCACTACTCATACATTAATAGATTTAATCCATGGATATAAATTTTATTACCAACATCCATAGAATTATTCAATTGAGGAAAATGAATTTGGAAAAAAGACTAGAAGGAAAAAAAATATTTATTAGTGGTGCGGGTTCTGGATTAGGAAAGGCAATCGCATTAAGATTTGCTCGAGAAGGTGCAGATATTGCCATTAATGATATAAATGAAGAAAATGCCAATAATACGAAGACAGAAGTTGAAAAATTGGGACAGAAATCAATTGTTTTTATTGGAGATGTTTCTGATTCCAGTTCAGTGAAGAATATGGTTAAAACATATTATAAAGAATGGGACACTTTAGATGTCTTGGTAAATAACGCGGGTGTCGGTGCCACGGCAAGTAAAATAATGTCCATGAAGGAGGAAGCCTTTGATCACATTATTAATATTAATATAAAGAGCGTCTTTCTTATGTCAAAATGGTTCTCTAAGAAAATGAGGAAGAGAAAAACAGCCGACGATCAATTAAGAGGCAAGATAATTAATATGTCATCAATGAGAGGATTACGCGGACGGGATAATTTCGGGGCTTATAGTGTCTCAAAAGCCGGTGTCTTAAGCTTAACTCAAACATTGTCAATTGAGCTCGGAAAATATCGGATAACTGTAAACGCGATATGTCCTGGATTAATTCACACACCTATCTATGGACCTATATCTTATGAAGACCTAGCTTCTATGAGTGAACCTATTTGTTTGACTCACAAACCCGTTGGTCATCCAGAAGATGTCGCAGGTGTTGCATTCTTTTTAGCATCTAGTGATAGTGATTGGATAACAGGACAGTATGTTCC
>WJKO01000662.1 GCA_014729055.1 Promethearchaeota archaeon
AGGACCAAGGAATTGGAATTTCTAAGGAAGAACAAGAAAATCTATTCATGCCGTATTATACAACTAAAGAAGAGGGCACAGGTTTAGGTCTTATGGGTGTAAAGTCGATTTTAGCAGCACATGGTGGAAAAATCGATTTAATATCAGAAAAGGGAAAAGGAACTGGATTTTTTATGTATCTGCCAATAGATAGCGACGGCTTATATTAATAACGTCAGAGATTATTCCCGCAGCGGCCTCTGAACCTCCCGCACCTCTACCTGTTATTATAATTTCACCGGCTAGCTCGGTATCCAAATAAACCCCATTAAGAGTGCCACCTAAAGCCAATGCAGAATTTTCTGGTATTAATTTTAGAGATACTTCTAATTCACCGTCTTTGGCCACTGCTAAATGCTTTATTTCCATGTGTGATTTTTTAGCAAGAGAAATCATGTCTTCATTCACTTTAGTAATACCAGAAATCTTAACATCTTTTATGGTTTTATTCCAACCAAGTAGATGGTTTGCTAGGATCACTAACTTACCTGCTGCATCATAACCTTCTATATCCAAAGTGGGATCTGTTTCAGCATACCCATTTTCTTGAGCTTCTTGCAATGCGAGGTTAAAGGAGATTCCTTCGCTGGTCATTCTGTTAAGTATGTAATTCGAGGTTCCGTTTAAAACACCTACGATCTTCTTTATTTTATTTCCAGCTAATGAATCTCTGATTCCAAGACACGGTACTGCGCTACCTACCGTACTCTCAAAACCAAAGCTTACTCCATTTTTTTCCGCAATTTCTTTTATATTTTCATAAGCGAGATAAAATGGTCCTTTATTCGACGTTACCACATGTTTTTTGGATTTTAACGCTTTAAGGATATGTGATAATGCTGGTTCTCCAGTGTCTGGATTCACAGGGGTGGCATCTATGATAATGTCTGCCTTTGTGTCAGGAATTGCCTCGATTGCTTGAACACCTGGCTTCCAATAATCTAAGTCTCTAAAGTTATGAGAGCCAAGAACCTCACTAACTGAGATCCCTGCATCACTAATTAATGCGCCATCATATTCAAATATAGCAGTAAAATTGAAGTCAATATTATATTGATCTTTATATTTTTGCAGATTTTTTTCAATAATTTTAAGCACTTGCGAACCCACAAGCCCCATTCCAATGAGTGCGAGATTAACCATTTACAAAATCTCCTCCGTTAACAGAAATAGATCTTTCCAGTCGCATATTTCCTCTAATTTCTGAACTACAACTCTGTCTTCCATTTCATCTGGAATATCTACTATGAATTTAACATTTGAAATATCTTCTGGATTTGTGAATTTCGCTTCTAAATCATGCACTTTTGCACCCGTTGTGCCAAGCTCCTTAATAATTTCTTCTACGTTTGACCTAAAAACATGACCCGATAAGATGACAGTCATCTGATGTACCGCTTGAATATCTGTTATTTTAAGTATTGGAATATTCATATCTTGTAAAATCTTCTTAATATTTTCGAGGTTTTTTACCTTATCTTTAGCAATAATTTCAAATTGAACTAAAACGGGAATCATACCCCCGATTTTATCTTTATGAGTGTGAAAGATACCGTGAATGTTTCCCGCATTTTCTGATATAGGTTTCAAAAACTTTAGTAATGCGCCGGGAGAGTCTGGCAATTTTGCTTCAAGTTCTATCATGTTATCCCCATGAAATTGTCTATAATTCTTCTTGTATTTTTTCCAATATATTTTTTTTCGATTTTTTAAAATTTTATCGCAATAGATAGTATAACGTGAGGATCTGCCAAAAATTCAATGATTTGACCTTCTATGTGTTCTATTTCCGCCTTGACTGGATTGTTTTCACTTGGCTTCTCTTCATATAAATTTACTATTTCAGCAGATTCTATGTTTTTTAATAATTTTATTTGCCCCTTCTGTTTCTTATCAGTCATATTAACGAGCCGAACGATAAATTCTTCATTATTTCTATCTGCACGTTTAAAGCTCGTTAATAAGAATGCATCTCCTTGCAATTCACAAATTGAAAATTCACTATCAATATTGTTTCCTGGTTGGATATTGTTTCCCATATTAATTTCTCGTAGACTATAGGTATCGTGCATTCGCATTTGTTGATTTAGTGATATTGGATTGATAATCTCGGGCATACATGCAAACTCGTCCGCCTTCAAATGTGTCTTGGATTCTAACCAGTTACCTTTACCAGAATGAACTCCCAGCGTACATGTGTTAAGACCATGACATTGTGCTCCCGGTGTTGGTATCGGAGGTCCCGCATTATTACTTCTGGATTTGAAATCTCCTCGACTCAACCATCCTACTGAACGTAGTAAAGTTACTGCAAGTATTACCGTTCCATCTGGTTGTTTAATCGCTTCGTATTCTGGAAGTCCGTTATTGAACACCGAAAAACTATGTGTGCCATCAGTTATTGACACAAAATTGTTTTGGTGGTGAGTTGGAACTGGTGGTTGCGACCAATCCGCAGTTCCATTTTTTGGCGGAAGATCGATATCTCGCGAAACCACCATAAAATGTCCATCTGCATCTACTTTATTACCCTTGGCGGTCATTCCACTTGGAAATAGCATACGCAATCGATGGTCATTCGAATTGTTATAAATTGAAACATCCACATATACAATTTTTTCGACTGCATTTAAACTCACATATACCTCAACAGGATTTATGATTGTTTCCTTCGTCCGGGATTTTCTATTTTCCTTCAATGCTAATGGAAGCGCTAATTCATAATAAATACGAAATGAGGATCCGATACCATAATTCATGACATCCATCTGTTGCACAAAATCGACACTTGCAATATATTTATCAGTTTGATCTTTTCGAGGTCCTGAAAAGTCATATTCATCACCCCAATCTCCCACGTCTTCGATAATACCTTGTTCTTTAAACCAGACCTTCTCTTCCTTATCAAATACATCAAACGAGCCGTTCTTATTAATAAAAATCTTATAATATTTATTTTCGATAAAATTGCGAACCTTTTCTTCACCCTCTATGACTTTATTTTCCAACTCTTCTTCTTTTATAGTTTGTTCTTCCCCTGGTACAAGATAATAGGTTCTAATTCCTAATGGCGGTAAGTTTTCAGCAATAAAATTAAGTGAAAATGCAGTTTCACCGAATCTTAAAAATCTTTCTTCAATATCCTCACCTACGGCGACGTTAAATATCTCATTTCCATCAGCATCGGTGATAGTAAACATTTCTGGAGGAATTATTTTAAGCATATTCTCATCTGAGACTAATTTGAGAGTAACAAGTGTACTACGTTCTCGAGGACAAGGATTATATACAAATACTGGAAAACGTTCCCCCTCTAATGTGTCAAATTTAATTAATTTTGATAGCGAGATTGCTGAGTTCTTGAATATTTCCAGACCTATTTGCTCTGCCCAACCAAACCTGGCTTTCATATCTACATCATGAACGTAATCTACTGAACAACCGCAAATACTATCGTGTGGATGGTTTTTTAACAGCCATCTCCAAGCAGTCCAAATATAGTCTTTTGGATATTCATATTCTTCATCTAAAAGCCATGTTATCGTAGCAAATGGTTCCGTATAACGTTCCAATCTCGTTTCACATAATTTATTCCATAATTTAATCCACATTCTTGTGCTAAGAACTCCAGATAGCAGATAATTATATTTACCTCCATGCAGTTCTCCTTGATATGGCTTGAGTTCTGGATTGTTTTCCTTTACCAATTTTAGATATTTTTCAAAATCCGCTTGCTCAGCCACTCCAACTTCATCACTATATTTTTCATTCCATTGCTGTATGACTTCTGGCAAATGTGGTTGTGGAAACAGGTGATCTGAACCATTATTTAGAATAATTGCATTGGTGCAAGTATATACGTCAATATCTCTAATTGTCCTATACATTCGTTTTAATGCATTTTCGTATTTCTTTGTTGTTGGATCTATTGTATCATCCAGATGAGCAAGGGATCCATATCCTTTTATCAAATGTATACCGATAATTTCAGCAGCCTTACTTGGAGCTTGCCATAAAAATTCCATATCTAAATTGAGCTTTTCAAACTCATCACCAAATCCTCGTGCAAATAATATAGAATCAATCTCAAATCCCGAAAGAATTTGAGGCATCTGAGCGAAATGACCAAATGGATCGGGGATGTAACCCGCTTTCATAACTCGTCCATATTTATTTCCAATATTATGTCCTAACATAAGGTTTCTTATCATTGCCTCTCCAGAAACTAAATAAATATCTGGTAAAATGTACATCGGTCCTACGGATATACGACCTTCGGCAATATACTTTTTGATAAGAGATTCTTTATTTGGTTTTACTTCCAAGTAATCTTCTAATGGAACCGTTTGACCGTCTAATGTGAAGTTTTTATAATCTGGATCTTTTTGGAGAATGTCCAATAAGGTGTCCATTAACAATACTAATTTTGCCCGATATTCTTGAAAGGGTAAATACCATTCTCGATCCCAGTGAGTTTCGGGAGTAATAATTATTTTTTTCATCTCTTTCTTATTAATCGTCATAATTTTCAGTCTCTTCTGTTTTCTCTTTTTTCCTATTGTATTCTCTAAAGTTCTTGCTATATTTTTATTTTCATTTTTATTGATAAATTTCTTTTTGTAAAATAGTTCAAGTTTACTTTTGATTTTCTTGTTTTACTTGGTTTTACTTGGTTTTACTTGGTTACTTTGGATGTGTCTTTTTTTCAATAAGATTTAATGGTATTGTTGTGTCAAAATATTCGTAATATTTTGATGTGTCATGAATTTGGAAATAGAAATCTCAACTTTCATTG
>WJKO01000063.1 GCA_014729055.1 Promethearchaeota archaeon
GATTATACCAACAGGTCTCGGTTTAATATAGGAAGACCTACCCAGCATTCTTAGCAAGAGATTTAGCGTGCCGAAATTAATTTTCTGAGGTTTAAATATTTTCTTAATCTGTTCGATTCCAAACATACCTGCTGTTATTCCAGAGAAAATATCCGCATTAACGGATTCAATTTTCGGTTTGCCCGTTTCTTTTGAAATTATATGGGCTATTTCGTCAAGATGTTGCCCGATATAATATTGAGCCCTCTTTAAGCATTTTTTCCTTTTCTTAACTGATAATAACATCCATTTTTCTTGCGCCGAACGTGCATTCTCAATGATTAATGGCATTTCTTCGGGACTATTCGGTTCGACTTCCCCGATCTTTTCTAGTGTTGCGGGATTATATGATTCAATCATAACTATACAACTTTCAACAAAATTTTGATTAATAAAAAAAAACATTCAGATGTCTTAAATGAAACTCTTATAGAATCTAACCGAATCTAAAGAGAACTTTAATCGCTTTAGATTCATTCTTATTAGTTAAAGTACTGAATGCTTGTTCATAATTGCCTAAATCAAATGTATGTGTAATTAGATCACTTGGATCTAGCAGTTTATCGCTTAAGAAGCTCAGATAAAACGTGAAAGCATGCTTTCTCTCTTTTTTATAGGTCTCAATTCCGAAAGCATTAGAGCCAATTATTTCCAATTCCTTGAAATAGTGAGGAGTACTCTCATACCTCTTCGGGATATTTACACCCGGAAACACTAATCGACCTTGAGACTTTAAAAACCTCATTCCAACTTCCAATGTGGAACTTGAAGCAATATTATCAATAATCCCATCAACACCCTCAAGAGTCCAAATTCTTTATATGATAAGTGCCCAAAACGTGTAAAATATCCCTTTAAAGTAAATAAACCTAAAACTTTACTTATCGCCAATCTACTTATTTTGTAGTTGAAAATGACACCTTTCATTATTGATAATCTGGATCCAAACTAATTAAAAAATCTGATTTTAGTGTTTTGAGTGATTTCAATTTTGTAATATTTTCTGGAAGCGATGTGAGGAAATTCGCAGAAACGTCAAGGTATTTGAGCGACGGCAATTTACTGATACAATCTGGAACAAATTTTAGTTCATTTTGGTTTAGACTTAAGATTTCAAGTGAAGATAAAGAGCAGATATTATATGGTATAGAGGATATACGGTTTTCATCTAAACACAAGATTTTCAATGACTTCAAGGATCCAATATTAGGGGGAAGCGTTTTTAAACGATTCCTCTGCAAAATTAAAACTTCAATTGAATCAAATTCAGAAAAATTGTCATTCAAGGTTTGAAGCATACTCCCTCCATGTTCTTCACAAAATTCCCCGTCTATTTTTAATTCAGTAATTTTATCATTGAATGAAACATATCCTAAATGCTTATTCTTCAAATCTTCTACCTTAGGAATTCGTTTTCCAATTTGTTTCTCATAAAATGCTAATAGATTATGCGGTTTCAATTCACTCATCCCCTTTACTTGTTGTAAAACCTTAATGCCCTTGATACTGGCTTTAAATAAAAAAATCAAAGAAGTATTTTTGAATTATTCAAGAATTATTTTAAAACATTCTTAATATTGTAAAGAACTCTAACTGGTTTCTGGTATGTAAGTTTTGCAATCAAGGATGAATTCACATCTGAATCATCATTAATTTTGAATGCCTCTTCAACATTATTGATATAACCATTTCCAATGTATTTATCATCTATCTGATCCCATGATAGATCACCAGCACCTGAATCGGCTTCTGCCTCAGCAGCATCATCGCCTAATCCCCCTGCATCTAATCCAAATGTTGGGAGTTCTTGGTTTTCTTGAAGTACAATGTAATAAATATCTTCGTCGTTATCAAAAATCTCATCTTCATCAAATGGAAATCCCACAATGATGGTATCATCTGCTAACTGTCCGCGGAAGGATGGGAGAATAATTTGCGAGATTTTTTTATTATCCATTGTAAGTTCGCCTACATCATCAACATCCTTAATTTCTAATTCTTTTTTGGCAAATACACCGAATATATTGAGATCAGGATATCGTTTTACTAGATCTGCTTTGATGACTAGAACGAGTTCCGGTTCGTCCCCATCAACATCTTTATTGCTGTTTTTATTTTTCTCAACCTCTGAGTCTCGGATTTGTCCAGAAAATGTGAAATTGAAGCTTCCCCCAGTTTCAAGAGCTTGCTGAAATATATGCATCGTTTGTTGCATTGGGGACAAGATTACTTTATTTTCTCCTAAAATGTGTTTAAATTTGTGAATATCTGCTATATCTGGTGGTGGAACAATATCCCCATTCTCATCAACCATTGCATTTGAGTAATCCCAGAAATATTTAAAGATGGTGCCTCGTTGATCTGTTGGAAATTCCCTCCATAATAGTTCTCGTCCCATTTCGTGGTTTAAACCGACCATAAAACTTTCAATAAATTTGCGATTTTCTCTAAGCACAAAGATAGAATTATTCTCCACCTCTCCAATTCCTGGCATTAGATAATCTTGATTTATTTCTTTAAGTTTTCCGTACATGGGTGTCTCAATTATCGGACATTCCATAATAGGATCGAAGTCATCAAATATATCTCGATCATCGTTAAACTGGATTATATTTGACAGTGTAATTTCCAAAGTATTTTTAATTGCGTTTGGGAAAAACATTACATTAGCCGAGTCCATTATATAGTTTACCGTTGGAACTTGGTCCTTATTGTCCTCTCCTGTCTCCTCACCAAACATCCCAGCTATTGGAGCTTCTATGGTTTGTTTTTGATAGAGAGGGATTTCTTCTTCCTTTGGTTTCTGCTTTTTTAAATTCCATTCAGGTAGATCTTCCTTAATACCAAAGGCTTCGCCCATGAATTCATTTAAATCTAAATCCTTATCCTTGTTACCGGATGGTTTAAGATCATCAGATAATTCTGCATTGACCGTATCGATTTTAAAATATGGGGTAAAGATTTGTGTAGCGTCGAAAATCTGATTGCTTTTAATGTGATTTCCAGCAATCTTTATAAGCGCAGGCGAAATAACACCAGAAGTAATACCTGTTGTATTATACATATCCTTAACGCTAAGTTCGGTGTTCTGAACGTTTAAAGTAGGAAGTACATGGAATGGGGTTGTAAGAAACGTAAGATGTTCTCTAGACAAGTTTAAGAAATGATTTTGGAATATTCTTTTGTTAAAGTCAAATGCAATTTTCGCTCGTCGCAACCGTTCATTGGCAGCTCTAATACGTCCAACTTGCATCCAACATTCTTCCATAAACTCTTCTTGATTATTTTGGATCACCCAAGTTCCTAATGAAGCAGCAAGCCTATATCTCCAATCTAAATTAAGTTCGTGGATCCATGGATCTTTTGTATTCCAAATTGCTTTATCTCGACTGATAGTTGGCTTCTTTATCTCATCTACATGCTTAAAGTACCTTCCATAAACAGGATATGTGACGAGTGGGTCTAGTTCAGTGAATTCTATTATTGGGATAGGAAGAGTTACTGGTACATAAGGTATTACTTTATTCTTTTTCTTCTTAATTCTGTCAAGGATGTCGTCAGCAATATAATATTTCTGAGCCAGCACTTTGTAAGGCTTTTTACTTATCTTAGCGATATTAGTAAACGTTAATTCTTTAATATCCTTATCAATGCTTAATTGATTTCCGCTTGGTTTAGAGAATTTTGGTTTGTATTCTGGCTTTAACGGTTTATCGGCTTTTTTCATTTTTGCCTTAGAGTATTTTTTATTTTTCTTATTAGTCTTCTTTCCGGACTTCTCTTTCTTTTTCTTCTTTTTATCTTTATCTACGTAGACTGCTACTGGCTTGTCCTCTGGTTGTACTATGGCACTTGATTTATTGGTCATAATGCTTATATTTAGACTCCTAAGCAATTCTTCTTGTTTAGGATTGTCTTCACGTCCTATTTTCTCAAAAGCTTTATGATAGGGTTCTCTTTCATTGTCTAAATATTTAGATGCAACTAAAGCCCCTTCTCTTTTGAATATATGCTTGTGTAACTTTTTTTCAGAGTCATTATTTAATCTAAAAGAAGCATCAACATATTCAGTTCCTATATCTGAAGATACATTACCTGGCTTGATTTTTCTTACAAGATATTCAAAATCACCTTCTTCGCTTGTTAAGAATGACCATTGATAATATATGGGCAAAGAAACAATCTTATTATCTTCCGTACGCCAAGCAGAGGGGATAAAAGACTTAGGTTTATCGGTGTTTTGTATATTATACGGTTCCATAGATTCATGAAATGTCGGAACAAGAAATACAAAATACTTTTTATTTGGATTCAATTTCCTTAAGCATAAGATTCGACTGAAAGAATTAGCAGGATTATAATCCACCCAAGAGCTAACCGCATCCGCATTTAATTCTCCGCGATAATTTGTCAGCTGAATGTGTGCAGATCCCCATATCTGTTTTAAATCAGGGAGATATTTTGTTCTAACCGTCAATATATCTGTGCCGTCCAATTTTGAAAACACATCAATATTTTGTGCTTCCATTTGTTCAATTTCAGTGGAAGAGATGGCAATCAAACAAATCCAAGGCGCACCTTTATTAGCATCAAAATAATTATCTCCTGACTGGGAGTATCTCCAAGGAAAATCAATATCGGAAAATTCAATATATGGAAAATAGTTTGGTTTAAAATCGGGAGTTCCTTGTGGCGGATTAACTCTGCTAACCATTTTCTTATCAATTCGTAGTATGTATTCTGGACCCCGAAAATCTGCTTTTTTATATATTGTAGGCCCAATCTTACCGTTCAATCCTAACACATCAATTTTCATGGTGATTTTATCCATGAATCCGTATTTGTAGTGAGGGATAAATACGAGATCATCGCCCAAATAGGTCTCATCGTCAGACATTATTTACGCCTCCCTTTTTTAGTTGCATAGATGCTCTTTTTCATCATTATTTGTTTACTCCCTATCTTTTTAACTAATGATTTTGCTTCAAAATATGAAAGATCCTCAATAATTTCCCCATTCTTTTTAATTCGTTCAAATTTGCCATCTTTTACCGTATTTTTAGTAATAGTATATGATAGTTCCTTAATATTGATATAATTCTTATGAGTTTTATCAGAGTGCTTCCTAACAGGCTTATGATATTTTTGAGCACTTTGATAAGCCCAAATTTTCTTCATAATGAATTGTGGCGTCACGTTTTCAGTGCCTTTAGCAATAGATATATTTGAGGGGTGTTTTTTCAGCAATGGTTCCATTTCTATCTTTTTCTTCTTTTTGGATCTTATTTTTTTTATCAATTTCGCTCTCTTTTTCGCTCGCTTTAACGCACGAGACTTTGCTTTTTGCCTGGCTTTCCATAACCATTTCTTCACAATATTTGCATCTTCTTCAAGCATATCTTTAGGATTAAACACCAAGGTCTCATAGTTTCCAATTTCTTCAGTTAAAACGTTAGGACATTTATCAGCAGCCGTTATTCGAATCCCATTACATGCTTCAAAAAATGCTGGAGCGTTAATATCATCTTCATCCATTTCTTTGAATTCTTTCGGCATGAATTTTGTTTTAGGTCTCTTTTCTTCTAC
>WJKO01000663.1 GCA_014729055.1 Promethearchaeota archaeon
TATACTTGATACAAATAAGTGAAAATTCTATGGTTGCCGTAGAATGCAAAAATGGTTATTTTTCACAATATAGATTTTTATCTATATTTATTTCACATGAGTAAAACCAAAACTTATTGAATTTTGAGGGATTCTCAGTCTTATGAAGATCTCGGAAGGTGACCTTGTTTATATTATTTTTGATAAAAGAAGAAAATATATAAAAATGGTCGAATCTGGCAAGGAATTCCATAGTGACAGAGGTTATGTACGATACAAAGATTTAATTGGCAAAGAGTTTGGAATTACGGTAAAAACTGAACCATACGGGCATAAGGCATTCATCTTGAAACCATTACCTTCAGATATAATTATGAAAATGGGTCGTGCTTCACAGATAATATATCCTGAAGATATTGGTCTAATTTTAATGTACACCGGAATAAGTCCAGGTTACAACGTACTCGAAGCCGGATGTGGTAGTGGATCTTTAACATCTATGATGGCGTTACACGTGCAACCAATGGGTCATATTTATTCATACGACATTCGTGAAAAAGCGATAAAACAAGCGCGGAAAAATTTAAAGAAAATTGGAGTGGCGGATTATGCTACGATAGAATTAAGAGATATAGTCAGAGAAGAATTATCTCATAGAGATATGGATGTTGTTATGCTTGATCTTGCAACTCCGTGGTTAGTAATTCCAAAAGCTTATAAATATTTAAAGAAGTCGGGTGTACTCTGTTCCTTCTCTCCTGTGATTGAACAAGTTAAAAAGACTCATGAAGCGATGAGAAAATCCGGCTTTTATGAAATAGAAACATATGAACTTATTAAACGCCAAATTCAAGTAAAGAAATCAATGAATGCGACGAGACCAATGTCTAGGATGGTCGGACACACAGGTTATTTAACCTTTGGGCGTAAAATTGTAATAAAATACAAAGGAAAAATTCCAAAAAAACCTGAAAAAGAAGAATATGTTGATATGTTTATTGATTTTAAGCTATATAAAGAGAATGACGATGAAAATAGCCAATGAAAGTAATCAGTGAAAGTAATCAGTAAAATAATCTAATCTATTTGAATCTAATTTATTTTTAAAACGGCAGCTCCGTTAAATTTACTTTCTTTCATATCTATTAACGCCTTGTTCGCCTTTTCCAAAGGAAATAATACCGTATCCGTTTTAATTGGTATCTCGGGTGCTATTTTGAGAAAATCAATAGCATCTTGTGGTGTCACATTTGCGACTGATACGATTTTTCTCTCGTGCCATAAGAGATCCCATGATATGGGTGGAATATCTGACAAATATATTGCATTAATGGCCAACGTACCCCCTTTATCCAATACACGTAATGCGTCTAACACAATTGGGCCTGCTGGGGCGAAAATTATAGCTCGGTCAATTTTTTCAGGAGGATCATCTTTCGATGTGCCAACCCATTTAGCTCCCAACTCTTTAGCATGTTCTTGGTGATTTTTTGACCGGGTAAACACGTAAGTCTCACAATCCCAATGATTCGCAACTTGAATCACAATATGAGCAGAGGCTCCAAAACCAAATAATCCTAAACGCTCTCCCGGTTTAACTTCAGATAATCTAATTGAACGATATCCTATAACACCTGCACACATTAAAGGTGCAGCCTTTTCATCAGAAAAGCCGTCTGGTATCTTGTATGTAAATCCTTTTTTGGATTTCATATATTCTGCATAGCCGCCATTAACAGAGAATCCCGTAAATTTAGCATTTGGGCACAAATTCTGCTGATCTCTCTTGCAGTATTTGCATGTATTATCTGCTGAATATAGCCATGGAACGCCGACACGATCTCCATTTTTTAAGTCCTTAATGGAACTGCCAGTTTCTTCAATGTGCCCAATAACTTCATGCCCTAATATAATGGGTAACTTTGGCAACTCTAGTTCGCCTTCAACCTCATGAAGGTCTGTGTGGCATGCACCACAGCGGGAGACTTTGATTAAAATTTCATCCTTCTTAATTATGGGTTTGGCTACATCTTCCAAGCTCAGCGGGTTTTCATGAACATCTTTGGGTTCATTTAAGACCATTGCTTTCATTTTCTATTCCTCATTTCCTCATCTATTATTATTTTCATGTGTTTTTAAAAACGATTTTTTAGCTTTCTTGTAGATTTTAGCGTATACCCGTGGATATCGTATGGGGCATCCCGATGTGCTATTAAATCTCATTAAATCTGTACACTTTGAGCAAGTAATACAAGTCTTTCCATGATATATATTCCCGTTTCTGAAAATTTGCACGGGGAACATAGGATTTGCAAACGACATTCGTCCAAATCCTATTAGATCGAACGATTTATTTTGAATTTCTCCTGCTGCAAAGTAAGATGCCCATTGTCGAAACCAAGAAAATCCCGTTCCAATTACTTTCACATCAGATGGAAGAGATTCAGATACTGCATGTTCAACTTTTACAATTCGTTGGATACTTTTTAATGGGTGTTCAGGGGGACTTGGAGCACCATACGAAGGAAGATCGTAAGGGCGGGATAAATATGGTTTTAGATACGGATTTCCGACGGTATAATTGACTAAATTGACTCCAAGCTCATGTAACCCCTTAATAAGTCTAACGGGTTCCTCGGGATCTGATTCAGGAGGTTCGATTTTTGAATCCTTTTTCACACCGAATCCATAAGGATATCTAATTCCATCATAAATGTTTAATCTAACTGCTACAATCATCTTTGGAAATTGATTTTTTGCCTCTCGGATTATTTCTGTTAAAAATCTAGTTCGGTTTTCTAAGGAAGCCCCACCGTAGAGAGAATTTTTGCGGGAGTATCCACTTAATAATTCCGAAATGAGATATCGGTGGCATGATTTAATGTCAACCCCGTCAAAACCCGCTTTTTCTGCAAGTTCGATTGATTGCAAATAGTAATCTTGTATTTCTTTTAGGTATTCATCTGATACAATTCTACCTGATTCTGGATCTATACCAAATGCTTCATCAATGAAATCGCACTTGTATGCCCGCATCGGATTTTTATCTTTGTTTGGTCTGCTATATCTACCCGAATGGGTCAATTGTAGAATTTTTAATGGTTCTATAAATTTCTCTTTTGGTAGATCATCATTTTCCTTTAGCATCTCAATTCGAGCATCGTCCATAATCTCGACTAAATTCTTGAACTGTTTCCAATTTTTTTTTGTAATCATAATTTGTCTTGGATTCGCCCGGGCTTCCTTCATTATTGCGGTTGCTTCACACCAAATTAGAGCAGCACCCGATCTTCCAAATCGCCTATATCGATCCCGAGTAAGATTTGTAGGATCTCCTTTACTATTTCCATCGCATCCTTCCATAGGATGAATAACCAAACGATTTGGAATAGTTATTGTGGCTGAAGAATTGTTTTCTCTCTTTAATTTCAAGGATTCAAAAAGTAGATTTGTATCTTTTGAGTATTGGATTTCAATTTTCTGTTTTTCCATCTCTTTTAACATGGTATCGAAATCTTTGACTGCACGGAAATTATAAGATTCTTCCTTTGGTTGTGACATTTATATTTATAATTAAATGAACTGTCAAAAAAAAGTGTAACTAAACGTGCCGTACAGTAATGCCGTTTCTCTCAAGGAAATCTTTGACATCCTCAATTGATCGGTGATAATCTTCCCCAATGTCATGGAATATCGATGCTGCAAGAGCTGCGTCTGCTTTACCGTGAGAAAAAACATCTAAAATATGTTGTTCATTACCTGCCCCTCCGCTTGCAATAACTGGGACATTTAATCTTTCGCTGAATTCCTTGGTTAGTTCTAAGTCATAACCTGTGCGCATTCCATCAGTATCCATTGAGGTTAACAGTATTTCTCCACTACCGCGATTTTCCACCTCTAAACCCCATTTAATGGCATCCATTCCCGTATCTGTCCGTCCACCATGAATGACAACTTCCCACCAACAATATTTATCTTCATCAACTTGTATAACGACATGGTTGTTATTATCTGTTAAATCTGGTCCGTTAACGCTCTGTTTGACATTGTCTTTTTCTACATATCGTCTTTTTACATCTATTGCGGTAACAACGCATTGGGCTCCAAAGATCTTCGCCGCTTTATTTATAACGTCTGGATTTTTAACGGCTCCTGAATTAATGGAACATTTATCCGCACCTGCCCGTAAAATCCGTCTAAAGTCTTCTGTTGTTCGTATACCTCCACCTACCGTAAACGGAATAAATATTACTTCGGCAGTTCTTCGAACCACATCAATAAGGATGTCCCTTTTTTCGGATGATGCGGTTATATCTAAAAATGTTAATTCATCTGCCCCTTCTTCATCGTATCGCTGAGCTAGCTCTACTGGATCCCCCGCATCCCTTATATTAACGAAGTTTACACCTTTAACAACGCGACCCTCTTTAATGTCCAAACAAGGTATAATTCTTTTTGCTAAAACCATCTTTTTTCTTCCTTTCTTAAGATCTTAAGATTTTCTTTCTTTCTTAAGATTTCGTAAAAGCGCGTAGAGTGTAATGTAAATCAAAATTTCATAAATAAATGATGATGGAAAAAAAAATTACTCAATATTTATTTTATGTTAAGATTTGGACTTCTTTTTTTTCCGTTTTTTAACTATCATTAAAAGAACGGTTATAGCAAAAGCTGCCGCGATTACCAATATTACTATCAAAAAGGGAAACGGATCTGACGTTATGGGGTAGCGTGGAAACTTAATTACAACAACATCCCTTCCTCCATTATGTGTAGTATTAAAGGCTCCGTCGGTGGTTGGAAAATCAATATCATTTGAATATCCAACCAAATTGAAATAACCGAGACAATCAATACAAGACCAATACGCCGAATCCGTGCCAGAACTACCTATATATGTTCCGTAGGTAATATCGGACAAATCTGGTAAGAATTCAGTGATAAACATATCATAAGTTCCTTTAATATTCTTCTGCATTGCGTCATCTGTAATATTTAGATCTGTTGAACCGGTTATTCCCGAAATATATATTCTTCCATCAGAGTCTATTGATACTGAACCTCCACTTTCACCACCATCACCGCCGTAAAACGTAGAAGTCATCATGGTACTACCATCCTTTGATATTTTAAATAGAAACGCGTCGGTCAATCCGGTCAATTCATCATCGTATGCACCTGTACTCAAAGGGAAGTCCGTAGAATACGTTTTTCCATGAACTAGGATATCTTCAGATTCGCACAACTCGAATGAATAAGACCAATCATCACCTGATCCGCCAATAAAAGTCGAAAATTCTAAATCTGAAGCATCCGAATTAAACTTTGTAAGATATACGTCATATGTACCTGCATAGAGCGTATCATTATAAGCGGACGCTGTAACGGGGAAGTTCACTGATTTCGTTGAACCACATACTATTATTTTATCATCAGCTGTATATTCAACCTCTCGTGCATCTTCATAATCAAATCCTCCTAAATATGTTGCATATAGTAGGTTTTGACCATTTGCGCTTAATTCCATGATACATACATCTACATTTGTTCCGTAACTCGCATTATAGGCTCCACCGGTTGTAGGAAAATCAGCCGCCGCAGTTGTACCCGCTATACAAATAATCCCATTAGAATTAATATCTAAATCGGAAGTGGACTCATCCGCAGAACCACCAATAAATGTAGAGAATAATAAATCCGATCCATCGCTCGAAATTTTAAATACAACAATATCCGAGCCGCCGTTATGAGATTCATCATAAGCTCCTTCGGTTGTTGGGAAACTTACACTTCGGGACTCTCCACAGACAATAACTGATCCATCCGCTAAGACCTTTAAAGAATTCGCTAAGTCTGATTGTGGACCCCCAATGAACGTACTCCAAATTACTTCACTTCCATCTGCGCTAATTTTAGATACATAGCAGTCAGTATCTCCACCATATGTGTCATTATAAGAATTTTCAGAAACGTAAAAATCACTCGATTTGGTGCTTCCACATATATAGACATTCCCTTGGTCATCTACATCAACATCATACACCATATCATCCATGGATCCTCCAATATATGTAGAAAAATTTTGTGGTCCTTGTCCAAGCGAAGATGCATTTTCAAGCAATTGTGAAGTTATTCTCAGTTCCGTGCTATTTTTAGCTGTATTAGATGTTATTGGTATTAGAATAGTTGATAGAATTACAAATATAATGTAAGTTATTAATACAGCTTTTAACCTTGCCGATCTTTCGTTTTTTCTTTTCTGCATTTTATTTCTCTCCTCAATGTATGTGAGAATTTTCTTTCTTTCTTAAGATTTCGTAAAAGCGCGTAGTTTGTAATGTAAATCAAAATTTTATAAATGAACGATATAAATGAACGATGATGAAAAAAAATTATTAAATAATTAGCTTTTGATTAATCTATAAGGGATTATTTTTAGCATTTTTCAATACTGAAATCCTATTCAACACGGATAAAAACTAAAGAAGTAATCAAATATGAAAGATTTTGATGATTTAGACATCTATATACTAAGGGAATTGGAAAATGACGCAAGAATCAGTTATCGTAAGATTGCGAAGAAATTAAACATAAGTGTCGGAACTGTTCATAATCGCTTAAGTAAACTTAAGAAAAAAAAAGTAATAAAAGAACAAGAATATCTGCTCAATCTTGATGAGAAGAAACTTGGATTTAACCTAAAATTTCTTATTTTAGTTACTATCGATGGCAAGCATACAGAAGAAGTGCTTTCTCAATTTTTAGATTATCCAGAAGTCACTTCTATTTATCATATCTTGGGTGAGACCTCTGCATCTATTGTTTGCCGGTTTAGAAAAATGGAAGAAGTTCAAGAATTTATTAAACGAATCAATAATGTACCTTATGTATTAAAAACAACCTCGAATATGGTATTAAATATCTATAAAGAAGATGAACATCATATCATTAATGCCTTACAAGAAATCAGGAAACGTGACAAAGAAAAGAATCAGTCAAAAGTATAAATAAAGATTAGGTATAAAAAATGAGTGTAGTATTAAAAACATTTACAATCCGAACGAAACCGAAGTCTGACGTAATAAATATTACTGAAAATGTCAAGCAAGCTTTAGATGCGACCGATTTAAAAGATGGGATCGTCTGTATCCATGTCGCTGGCTCAACAGGTGCATTATCAACTTTAGAATATGAACCTGGTTTGGTTAGAACTGATGTCCCCAAATTTCTTGAAAAAATCATTCCCTATAATAGAGATTATGAACATCACAAAACTTGGGGCGATGCAAACGGTGCGGGACACTTGCGCTCATTTTTATTGTCCAATAGTGTTTGTGTTCCCTTTTCTAATGGAGATCTTTTATTGGGAACTTGGCAAAAATTGATTTTCGTTGAATGTGACGAAA
>WJKO01000664.1 GCA_014729055.1 Promethearchaeota archaeon
ATATTCGCTTTCGCCGTTTCTATATCAAATTTTGTTGGTGATGATTTTGTACCGATTTATGCTTTTGTTGATTATGATAAAACTTGCCGCGGACAATTCCTAAAAATAGATACAAAAACGCTTGAATTCGAGAGTGTTGATGAGATACCAGAAAGTTCACATTCTGAGCTATTTAATAACGAATATCTCTTGTTAATCCATATCAAATCATTTGATGATTTGATGACTTAAATAGAAGGCAATATTTTAAAATAGAAAAAATCAATCTGAAAGTAGAGTTCTAATGTTTTTTGGCGGTCGAAAGGAAGATTTTAAAAAGTGCCCGAAATGCGGATATAAATTCTATATAAAACCATTTCCTAAGGTGTGTCCGAATCCAAATTGCTTACAGCCTTTGGAAACGCACGATTCATTCGCGGATCATATAGATCTGAAAATGATTGAAGAGGCTGGGCAAAGTGCTCCACAAAAAGTTGAAAAAAAGCACGCACCACCAACAAAAGCTAAAAATGTTCAAGATATAAAGATTAGCCGATCTACTGCTGCAAGGAAGCTCCCTGGTGTGCGAGTCAAAAAGAAAAAACCACGGGACAAAGTCGATCTGAATAAAAAAGTTATTGTTTTCCCATCTAAAGGAAGATATTTCAAAAATTTTGGAGTTATTTCAGAAAATAGGGTTATGATATACAATAAAAATCCAGATTACTCGTATATTCAAGAATTATCCTTTAATCTTGATTACATTGCGAGCAGTATCTTAGGTGGTGAAATTGATCGGTTAGTTCTTCAATCTGAAGTAAGCAATGCGTTAGAACAAGTACTTTATCTAAAGAAAGATACGCTATTATTTTTTGTTTATGGTGTCTTTACAAACAAACAAGGAATGTATATATTACAGCAGATGAGAAATCATCTGAAAAATCTCCTTATAGGTAAAGATTTGGACAATCTATCGAAAATGGATTTACATAAAATCAAAAACAGAATGGATGTTTTTATTAAACATATTCTAAAAGAATACATGGGTATGACCGATATAATCTCTGATAAAGACATAACTCCGATTGATGATTGGATTAGATTTGATTATTTTGGTATGTCCTATCGTTCTATTGGAACAATCTCTAAGATTCTTGGCAGTGATCTCAAAATAGATATTGACCCAAATATACCTGAATCTCAACAAGACGATTTGAAGGAATCCTTGATAACGGCAAAGATAGAAGCAATTGCTGCCAATACTATGGCAAATACTAAAGCTGTACCTAAATATCTATCAGTAAAGCTCGGATATGAGAAATATAGATATATAATCTTTGAAAAATTAGAAAATGATTATTATATTTATATGTTAGCTGAGGGCAATTTGGCAAAATGTAAACCCGTGGTTATGCATTTAACAGAGATTGTGAAAGGTGCAACCAAGAAAGCGTTTTCTGGAGACCTTAAACCCTTCGTTGAATTGAAAAAAGAGATCATAAGATTTTTCTTTCCTCCTAATATCGAAAACGATCAAGAAGGTCGAATCTTTAAATAAGGCTATCTTTTGTGTCATTCTTTGTGCTATCTTTGTGTCATTCTTTGTGTCTCAAAAGAATGACCAAATTGTTAACGCGATAATCAAAATACCTGAGATCATCCGTAGATATGGTCGATATTCCTTTCTTTTATTGTTAACTTTTTCTGAATTGATTCCAAGGCGTATAAACATAAATATTAGCAAAATGGGCAAAATTACACCGATTGCAAACATAGAGAGGTTTAAAATTACGTTTCCCATGGTGCTGGCGTAAGAATTAATATTGAATAATAAACTTAATAGAATAGCTGCAACGCAAGGACTTTTAATAAGCGTGAATGCCAATCCAAGTAAAAAGGTGGATATAATTGAATTTTGATTTGTCATTTTCTTAAGTATCTGTTTTACTTTATATGGTGTTTTGAATAATTTGCTACTTTCATTCCAAGCATCAGCGATATACCAAACGCCTAATATGATTAACGGAATCCCGATTACCAATTTGATAAGAATGCTCCCAAAAAAAGCATTAGCGAAATCTATAAGGTATGTAAATGCCAGTCCTATGCAAAAATAAGCGGTTAAGATACCAATAATAAAACCTATCATACCTAAGAAGAAAGATTTCTTACTTTGCGTGGAAAAATAGGAAGCTCCTAATACGCCTGTCATCAAGATAACGCATGGAGATAGACCTGATAGTATACCTGTTACAAATGCCAGTAAAAGATTAAATTCACCATATTCGACCCATCCGACGCAATTCTGTGGATTTTCTATCAATTGGGAATACACATTTTCCAAAACTTCCATTGTAATATCATTCGAACTGCTAATTATATAAAAACAATCAGAACCAATTGTGAATACAACAACAGGGTTTGGAATCCCCACGATGTCTTTAGGATAAGTGCTAAAAAAGTTCTCGGCAAAGGACTCGTCTTCTGCATTACCACAATATATTTCTTTTTCGTAATAGTTTAAATCATCGTGAGTTTGATTGAATTGTCTTACAATCATTCGTTTGTTGATGCAGATATCACAACCATTATTGTAAAAATAATAAACATTAATTGAATCTTCGGACGGCTCATTGGCTACAAGAGGGCTCTGGAATAATTTTATGCTTTCTTTAGCATTGAAACTGTCTGCAGTATTATGATTGGCGTGATGTATATGAAATGCTAAAAAATTAAAACTAATAAGGAGGAAAAAGAAGACCAGATAATTTTTTGTTTGAGTTTTCATTCTTAATGCCCGTAGATTGTATTATAAGACTCCTTTAGTACTTGGGATCTTATCGTCAACTATCTCTTTTGCTTCTTTAAAAGCTCTGGCGAATGCTTTAATTGCCGCCTCAACTTTATGATGTTCGTTTGTTCCGTAGTGTACAATTATATGCAGATTTATTTTTGAATTAATGGATATAGATTCAAATAGATGTTCTAAGTCTTCGGCTTGACTATCTTCAATCAATCCTTTAGAAATTTTTAGATCTATATTAAAGTAAGGTCGACCGCCAAGATCAAGAGCACAAGTTGCCAGACTCTCATCCATGGGGATTGTTTTATCCCCATATCGTCGAATTCCTTTTTTATTCCCAAGCGATTTCATAATTGCTTCGCCTAAACATATACCAATGTCTTCAGTAATGTGATGATCAAGATCTCCGCTCGCTTTGATTTTCAGATCGGTACTTGAATGCCTGCTGAATAATTCAAAAAGGTGGTTTAAAAACTCAATCCTTGTGTCAATTTCAGAATCACCAACACCATCTAAATTCAACTCTATACTGATGTCTGTTTCCTTTGTCTTTCTCTTAACCGTTGCCTTTCTATCGGTGTTCTTTTTCGTCTTTTTTGAATTTGATTTTGTTGGCATGATACAATCTCCTGATCAAGATCTTAAAATCATTTCAAATTAAAGAATTTTTATAATATCTTCTCCAGCTGACGAATTTTTGATCAAACTTGATCACTATAACAATCCGCTTATGATCTATATAACTCACCGCTAAAGAAGAAGGAGCAAAAAAGATGCGCCATCTATGCCCGTGTGTCCATCTATATAAGCGACTGTTTTCACAGAAGAAACGGTATATTTTAATATTTAAATATATGATTTTGGAACATAAAAAACGATAGATTCAATACAGACATCATTATCTTTATCATCTCTAATAAAACCAATTTCGCATTTATAACCCGTGATTTCCGAGAATACCTTTTCATAATAGCCCTTATTGATCCTACATAAGGGACCTCCAATTCGTAAACGGCTTTTCTTCTTTAGAGAGTTTCTGAAAAAACATTTGTTTTGTTGCTTCACTATTATCTTATTGTACTTCTGGTTTTTTATTTCAACTTCTTCTTCATTAATTTCTAATATTTTAACGTTGTAATACTCCTTGTGTCTTTTTAGAACAAAAGTCAATGCTTTCAAGGGATCTTTGAATTTTTTCCCCTCTCTCATTTCTAATAAGTTTGCCGCAAGTTCTTCGCCTGGTCCGACACCGATTTGATATGTCATTGAAAGTAGGGCATTTTTTCCAAACAAATCGTATATTTTATAAACTAATGCCTCTAAAATTGTCTCATAACCTTGCAGAGTTTCAAATTCTTTTCTATCGTTCTTTAACTCTTCATTCATTTGTTTAATCTTTTCAGTATAGTCTTTCTCCATAAATGATCCCTTCTTCGAATCATAAAACTTTCTATATGTAATTCTTTTTATGCATTAAATAAATTTTTGATATGAGCTTCTACATAAGTTGGTACTAAATAATTTTCGTTATCCTTATATGGTTTTTTTGGAATAGTATTTCGAGTATCAATACCAGTTTCAACTAGTATAGAATCTATTGCTGCATTATTCGCTTGCCAGATATCGGTTTCTAAACGATCCCCGATTAGAATTGCGTCACTTCTTTTGTATGTTTTGTTATTTTTATTAAGTTCCTGAAAAATAAGGTCAATTCCATAGGTGTTAGGTTTACCGAAGACAATCTCCGGGGGACGTCCCACACACGCTTCAACAGCAGCTATCGTCATTCCGGCACCAGGCCAGATCTGTTGCGATTCAGGGAAAGTTTTATCTCCATTTGTTGCATAAAAACTTGCACCCCGATTTATTAATTCCATAGCAGTTCTAATCTTTGCATAGGTTAGTGAGAGATCCATTGCACATACAACTGCATCGCAAGTAATACTGCTATCTAAAAAATCTGCGAGAAGTTTCTTTTCATTTAGGGTATTATTTAAAGTAGTTATCCCTTGAGATTCAATAGTATGTACCAGTTCTTTTGTCCCTAAAATATAAGCGGACTTTACATTATACTCTTCTGCCAACATTTTGCTTGTAATATATCCACTGGAAACAATTTGAGATAAATTACAAGGAATATTCATGTTATTTAATTTTGTACAAAAACTCTGTGGCGTTTTAGTTGCATTATTGGTGAGATATATAACTTTTTTACCCATATTAAGAAGTTTCTTGATGGCATTGTCAGCATCGGTGATAATTGATTTACCGCGATATACCGTTCCATCCAAGTCAAGAATAAATATATCTTTTTCCATGTAGATATCTTTTAAGCTCATAGGCATTCAATGGAGATTAAAATGAAGTATTGTTTTAATTTCTTTCTACTCGAATCTGAGCTTATCCCCAACCAAGCTTCTTAAGTTTACCAACCAATAGGCAATCCAAGCAGATCAATTGCTAACATTAACCCCAACGTTAATAAAATCGGATTTAATAAGTTATCAGCAATTGGTAATGTAAAATAGTCTAATAGGAAAAATATAACGGCGACGAAAATAGCGTAGACAGGACCTACAAATATCATTGAAATTATATATGCTGAACCCGTTCCAGCAATAAATCCTTCAAGAGATTTTGTGCTTTTATCTAATGTTTTCACTTTATGATGTCCGTAAGTCCTTCCAATGACTGCTGCTAATGCATCTGAGAAACAAGCAACCACTGCTGCCGCTATTGCGATATTATAAGAGACCCAACCCATTTGTGCAAACCAAAAGCTAGTAGTTGCGCCGATTATCAAAAATATCTGCGGTCCCGCCGACTTATATTCTTTTCCTCGCAATACTGCTTTAGTTAAATAATTATAAAGTGAATACTTGGCTCCAACTAATACTCTAATATACTCTGGAAAACATACGAACGCAAATGTTCCCAATAGTGCGAAAAATGTTAGATCTGCAATGGCATTAGGGTCATTTATCGTATAAGGATATAAAGATAAAGAACCCCATAATCTTTCATATCGTTCTATCATATTGGGATCGTTGATGAATTCGATGACCGCATTATTTACGAGATTACAAACTACGTAGAATGCTAATATGATTAAAAAACCAGCGAGATGAAATGATTTTCGATAATATTCCATTTTTAATGAGATTTCATCTTGATAAAAATTCTTATCAGCATAGAAATTGTTTTTTTGATTATTGACAGACTCTCCTTTTTCTTTTATCTTCATTACACCCCAAAATCCTACGTATAAAATTAGGAGTATACCTGCCCACCATGTAAAAAATCCATTATATGGCCAAGGAAACAGACCGTATACATTATTATAGAAACTTAAGAGCAATAAAATAACGGCAGAGATGAGTGTACTCGTTGCACCATAGGTATTTTTTATTTTATATCCTTTGATCGAGATTTGAAACAATATCACCGCACTTATTAAGAGAAAAAACGTTAAGATTGTATTCCATAATGCTTGATATTGGATAAAATCCATTACTCATATCCTTCCATAAAATTGATTAGATAAGCTTCTATACAAATAATTAATTAATAAACTAATAAATTTTTGGTATTATTTTCAGCAATTCAATCTCCAGAAATAACGTTTAAAGGAAAATTGTAACATGTTCTGAATTAGAATTAATGAAACATCTTATGTTTTTATTCCAAGTCTTCTAATTTGTTGTTTTCATGAGTTATTATAGATGCATGTTAAAAATAAAATAAATAGTCGATAAAATAATATATAAATCGCTTGATCTTTGTTTATATCTTTTTAAATATTTGGATTTTTTATTCGCGTGAACTATATATATTTCCTTAAAAGCAAGTATGTAAAATTTGAACATAGAATAAGTTTTAATCAAATAATAATCAGAATTAAATAGCCTCCACGCATATTAAAATATGCATTTGGTGATTTTTTTTTGGTAGATAAACCTAAACTTCAGAATATTACAATTTCAATTCCTGAGATATATTGCAATAATCTTGAAAAACTGCAACAGATTGGGATTATAAGCAATCGAAGTGAGGGTATTAGGATAGCAGTAAGAGAATTCCTTGAAAAAGAACTAAAAAACGCCGAGCTTTTTGGTATAAAAATAGAGGAATCAGATTAAATTCCTCATTAATTAAAATAAATGAATATTACTTTTTCATCTTATAATCGAGATTTACTTGGACATCGATTCCTTCACGAACCGCTTCAGTCACAATGCAATAATCTTGAAACATTTTTTCGCATCTATCTGCTCGTTTTAGCATTTTTTCAGTTTCGATTTTCGGTTTGATATCAACAAGAATTTGTTTGACGCGCCAAAATCCTTTTTCATTTCTTTTTATGATAACCTCAGCACTGGCTTTTAAATCATCAATTTTAAAGTCTCTTTTTTTCATACAAAAAATAAATGAAGCACTAAGACATCCTAGCACCGCCATTCCTAACATTCGCGAGGGATTTGGTCCTATCATTTCTTCTTCTTTTTTGTGGGTTTCATCAATGTAACAATCCTCTACCTTCATATCTCCAAGTTCACATCGAAAAATCATTTCATCTTCTAAAGATAAACCAACCTTCGTTTTAATTTCATCATTCATAATGCTTAATTTATCATATATTTGCTTAAAATGTTTGTCGATTATGAAAGAAAATTGTAAAATTTATTAATTCAGAAAAAAAATCTATCTCGGTTAAATTAGATAAAAATCGAATAAAATATAGAGAAGTGATAAAAATGGTTTCTTGCCATGATATGGATGAAGGAGATATATATGTTTGTAAAGAATGTGGTCTTGAACTAAAAGTTGTATCTAAATGCAAAGAGTTCGGTGCTGAGGACTGCGAATGCACGCAAGGTGCATGTGAAGACGATCATAGTTGTGAATTTGCATGCTGTGGAAAACCTCTCGTTAAGAAAGCTTAATATTTCAATTAATAATCGAATTTTGGGCGATTCAATTGTTATTCCATCTTATTTTTTATTTTCTTTCAAGTTTAAAATAGTATTTTAAGAAAAGTTTTAATCTGTTCCTTTAAAAGCTACGTATGGAATACGAACAAGAACGCAATTTTCTCGTAGGGCTATTATGCGAAGATCATGAGCTAGCAAAAATTATTGGTGGTGAACTTGGAACTCCAGGTCAAAGTTCTGACCTTCAATTCTATGATCGCCTTGACGAGGACTTGAAAGCAGTTTTTTGTGCGATTGATGCTGTTGGATATCCTGATAAGCTAAAATCTTTGATTCAAACAATGATGATTACTAAATTTCATGTCATGTTGATAGATATATCAAAAGGGCTTAGTGCTGCTAATGCTGAAATCCTTGTTCTTATGGATATTTTCACTAAGATATATCAAAGCATCCCTATTTTTGCTTTATGTGATTTAACCGGCGAATTGGGATATTTGTTAGATTCGAGAATAGAAGAATTGGATAACATTCTCGAGGGCACTTCGATGAAAAACGCATCAAAAATTACTATCCAATCCAAGGATGATCGAAAAAAAATCAAGCAAGAGATCTTGAATCGATATCAACAGAATAGTGTAGTTAAGGAAGAAGATGACGTTCCAATAGTCTTGATAGACCACTGTTTCCCAGTTAAGGGGATTGGAACTGTTATATTAGGAACAATGAAATCAGGATTTCTTAAAGTCAATGATATGTTAACATTGATTGGCTTAGATAAAAAAGTAATTATCCGTTCAATACAAAAACACGACAGGGATTTTAAAAGTGCTGTTGCTGGAGAGCGCGTGGGTTTAGCAGTTAAAGGTGTTAAATCTGAAAGTATAAGCCGTGATATTATCTTATCAAAATCAGACTTATTCTTATTTGAAGATGAGCTTAATCTCAAAGTCACAACGATATCTTTTTATAAACATCCGGTCTCACCAGAGTCAGAGAGACAATTTACATTATTCTCTAATCTGGCCTCCAGTCCTTTCAAAGTTACAAAAGGGGCGCAGATAACACCAGGAAACTCTGGAAATATCACGATTAAATTAACGAATCCTATTCCCGTTGAAAAACAGCATCCTCTTGCCATTATAGCAGAATTAAATAAATTCCATAACCAATTACGTATTGTGGGATATGGGAAGATTCTTTTATAAAATTCGGGATTATCTGATTTTCAAAAGCTTTTTTTATTTCACCGCTTTTTTATAATCTATGAAGAAAGTGAATGGAATTTTAGCGCCTATACCGACTTTTATTGATAAAGAGGGTAAGATAGATCTCGATGCTAATAAAAATGTTTGCGATAGTCTATGTGAGACTGAAATTGGTGGTCTATATATATTAGGCACGACTGGCGAATTTGCATATTTCTCGTTAGAACAACGTAAAAAATTGATTTCCTTTTTGTGTAATGATTGTGAGTTTTCGAAACCTATGATAATGTGCGTTCAACATTGGAACACTGATAAAGCAGTAGAGTTAACCGAATATGCCTTGAAGAATGGGGTAAAACTCATATCGGCGCTTCTTCCTATATATTTTCCCCTTTCAGATCAAGGAATAATTAGTTATTTCACAGCTATTCATGAAGTTATTGAGGAATACGATAGTAATATACCCCTCTATGTATATCATATTCCAATACTTCCTTCGACCGCTGAAATAAAAGCCGAAATAATTGTTAAACTCGCTGATTCGGGTGTCATCAACGGAATAAAGGATTCTGTCTTTGATTATACACATGCAAAAGAAATTCTTGAAGGTGTTGGAAAGGGTTTCAATTTCCTCTGTGGAACGGAGCCATTATTGGTAGATGCTTTTCGAGAAGGATCAGTCATTGACAGGTTTGATGGGGGTGTTTTTACGGGTGTAAATATTCTGCCGAATACATATGCTAGGTTATTTAAAGCAGCTAAAGAAGGGGATAAGAATAGTTTTAACAGAATATGGCCTTATATTGATGAATTGATAGCACTCTGGGATGATGGTGTATATTATTTACCTCATGTGTGTAAATATGGTATGAAATATCTCGGTTATGATGTGCAAGATATCCCATGTCAACCCTTGGATTTAATAAACAACAAGAAAAAAGAACAAACCCAAAGGATTATAGATAATACCAAAAAATTCTGGGGATCGCATGACGTCTAAGTTATAATGTTGGTTAAAAATAGATTAGACTACTACTATTGATGACGTATTTTTAATTAATTGAGATTGGACTTAAATCATTATCATCGAATTCACCTAATAGGGCAATAGACGTCATTTGCATTGTTAACATCTCAACACTTTGCTCCTCTAATTCCCTATATTGTTTAGAACTCAAATCTAACCCTAATGATTGCCCAATCTCTTTACTTCGTGCCCTTAGAGTCTCTAATTGTTCGTTCTGTTTATCTAAGTCGATTGTTAAGGTCTTAATATACTGATGGATTTCCTCTTTATATTGTTTTTCAACATCAGAGATTTCTTGAATTTCCTTATATGTGACAACCTTTTCTTCTCTCTTAGCTTTTTGTTTTTTATATTCAGGATCGTTGAAGATAGGATCTACCATGAGAGAAACATTTATTATTTGGGCAGCTGGATCAAGCATTCCAAAACTTGAACCTAAGATATTCAAGACACTTTCTTTTGCATTTCCAGAAATGCTGGAGTAACTGAGATATATTTCTATTAATCGAAGAATGGTTGTCTTCAATAAAATATCGGTTAAGTCACCTATATCTTCGCATATATCATACGAGGATTTAAGAACATCATATAATTCCTTTCTAAATTCATTATGATTGAGATATTTACCGAAATAATTTAAAAATTTAATACTAAGATCGATAACTTCAGAAACTACTACTTCTTTGGCATTGATATTTATAATAAATGTCTTAAACTCTTTTTCACTTGTAGGATTCCCTAGTTTTTCAAGAATTTCATTAACTGATGCCATGTAATTATTATGTTGATAAAATCATATTTTTATTTTTTTATCTAAAATATTTAATTAAATAGATCTTAAAGAAAAAACAAATAAATAAGAAATTTAAAAT
>WJKO01000064.1 GCA_014729055.1 Promethearchaeota archaeon
ATTATTAAAAATCCTATTAAAAATGCTTTATTAAACGAAGGTGGAACTCATATTGTTTTGGAATAAACGAATCCATTTTCAAACAGAGCAATTCTATGTTTAATCTTCATTTTTTTCTGGTATATAGTAATATTCGCCCATTGCTTTTTGCTTTTGGTCAAGATTACTTCCTTTTTTATTTACTCTAGGTCTACCTGTTGATGGATCTCGTCTGAACGTTATATTCATGTTTTTTAAGAAGGAGTTCATGCCCGAACGTAATTCTTGCGGTGCGGATGATTGGCCTTCAAATCCTGGTTTACCATCGAAAATGATAAGAGAATCTGATATGAAATCTTGGGTAATAATATCATGTTCAACAACAAACGCGCTTTTCTTGATTTCTTCTATTGATTTTCTTATCAATAATGCAACCCGCAAACGCATCTCAACATCTAAAAATGCACTAGGTTCATCTAGCAAATAGATATCGGCAGTTGTTGAAAGACATCTAGCTATTTCTACTCTTTGTAATTCTCCACCACTGAGCTCCGTGAGTAGTCTATCTTTAATATTATCAAGCTCTAAGGTTTCGATAAGTCTCCTTTTATATGTAGAAAGAAAATCGGGATTGCCCCGTATGTCTCTAATGACTCGTTCTACCGTCTGATTTTCTTCAGCGGCAATATATTGAGGTTTCACTGATAGTTTAATATCTCCCAAATCAACCTCTCCATAGTCTGGTTTCAATTCTTGAGAAAGTAATTTAATAAAAGTGGTTTTCCCTATCCCGTTCGGACCTAAAATACCAATCACTTCTCCTGCATGAATTTCTCCCCCGTAACTTGTTAATTTAAAATCACCAAGAGTTTTAACCATGTCAGGATAATCATAAACAACATTTCCACTCGTAAAAAGACTTTCTGATGGAGGGCGTGTATGAAAGACTATCGGTTCGGCTCTAAATCGCATGTTTTCATCTTTTATATACCCACCAAGATAGATGTTTATTCCTACTCTGACGCCATGAGGATGAGAAATTATACCATAAGCTCCTGGACTACCATAGATTAGTGATACATAATCACTTAAGTAATCCAAAATTGCAAGATCATGCTCAACAACGATGACTGTCTTGTCTTTTTCTCTAAGTGATTGGATTAACTCGGCCATTCGCAATCTTTCTTTAATATCCAAATAAGAGCTCGGTTCGTCGAATAAATACATATTGGCTTTTCTCATAATCGCAGCAGCAATAGCAAAGCGTTGCAGTTCTCCACCACTTAAATCAGATACTCTCCGATCTAAGAGATGTCTAAGGTTTAATTGCCCAATAACATAATTAAATGAGTCTGTTTCATCTGTTTTTTTTAGTACATCTCCAAGCTTCCCTTTAACTACCTTCGGAATTGAAGTAATATTCTGAGGTTTGTACACAACACTTTTCGTTCCTTTACTTAATTCTGTTAAGTAGTTTTGAAGCTCTGAACCCCTGAAATATTTTATAATATCTTCCCATTCTGGAATTTCATCATTATTTTTTTCAAATCGCCCTAAATTCATTTTAAGCTCCCCCGATAAGATTTTCAATGCTGTTGATTTTCCAATTCCGTTCTGACCTATAACCCCTAGAACATTTCCTTTTTTTGGAATTAACATGCGAAATAAGGCGAAACCATCAGGTGTGTATCTAAAGGTCATATCTTTACGTAGCATATCGGGTAGATTGATAATTTGATAACAATTAAAAGGACATTTCTTAACACATATTCCACATCCTGTACACAAGCTTTCTGTCAAGATGGGAAAGCCATCATCGCCTAAAACAATTGTTTCGTATCCAGTTCTATTTCTAGGACAATGTACAATGCATGGTTTATTTGGTCCAGGTGCACATAGATTAGGTTGACAGCGATCCCTCATAAAAACTGCAAGTCTCATTTGAATCAATTCACAACTTTATTTTTTCTAAAAATATCTATGAATATAGGGAGTATTTCTTCTCCAAAAAGATTTGAGATTTATTCAATTTATTAATTATTGTTGAGTAAAATCATGACAATCAAAACAGCAACAACTGCGATTACAGAGATCGCTATCATTCTATACATCTTCTTCTTTTTACCTTTGTCCTTATTTTCAGAAATACCTTTACAAGCATCGGAACAATATTCACGTTGAAGATCATAGATTTGTCTTCCACAGACGGGACAATGTTTGTGTGGAACGATTCCAGAATCGTCTTGAACTTTGTGAAATTTTTCAAATTTATATGATTTTGGCATAATCTCATTTATAATTTCTGAAATGAAATCAAATAAATTTTTTGTAAAAAGCTTCTTTTATAAAAAAGTAGTCTATAGTTTGAAAAAATAAATAAACAAATAACAGAAAATTCCTATATATATAACGAGGAAAAAAATACATTTCGGGGATTGTCTTGGTAAAAACAAAAACAAAGATATATGATGCTTTAGAAGAGGATTCAATGGAAACTATGGTTGAAGTAGTCCAATCTACGTTAAAAGAGCTAGGTATGGAATTAACGACGAAATACTTGGACAAAACGCTTGTTGAAATAGTAGGAGAAATAAACCGAACCAAGAATTCTGTTTCAATTTA
>WJKO01000665.1 GCA_014729055.1 Promethearchaeota archaeon
ATATAAATAGATTAGTTATCGGGAAATTTGAATTATGAAGTCAGTTCTTTTATCTTCATTTTTTTTCTCTTCTTCTCTTCAGCTTCTATTTTCTCAATTTTTGCTCTGAATCCCGTTTTCTTTAGTCCGGGAACACCACTAAACCCCCAATAAATAAAGATCAGAGGAACGAAGAGGAAGAGCACAAAATACACAATAACACCAAGGTCTGCTTCTCCGCCAGTTAAACGATATACATAGCGAACATCACTGGGATCCCCATAAAAATTAACGCCCTCAGCAGTTACATCGAAACCGCTCATATCCGGTATAAAATATGCAATAATGAGAGGAATTGTATACATAAGCATTATAAAAATTGAAGTTCGATAAAACGCCTTCCTATTCTTTTGCATAACACCAAATACTAAAAATACAGAAATAGGAACAATTATCCCAAGGAAAATATAAGATTCGAGAAATCCTAATTCAAAACCGCACGGAAACATACCTGTAGACCATATTGCTTCTATGGAAAAATAATTCTCCCAGCCAAACCAAACGACCCCCCATGGTGCATTTTCTAGCAGTTCACCATCTACTAACCAATCTATATACGAAGGATGTCCAATTAAATCCATCGTTTGATGAAATATTCCACCTGCGATTACTAAACAGAGCACTTCTGCATACGTTATAACTGATTCTTTATTTGGATTTCGGCGTTCAATTTTGAAAGGGCGCCATTGCAGTTTAAAATGTGTATATACAGACCATAAAAGAGCAATCGGTATAGCCACAACAAACCATCCATAGCCGTGAGTAAAGAGATAAGCCCCACTTTGATAGCCAAAAAATATACCCATAAGATCTGGACCAACAAAAGCGTTTATGGTAAAAATTACTGCATGTTTAATCTTAAATTTATTATCAGTCATTTTATTCAAAATTACAGACAATCCTAATGCAACAACAATATGTGCAAATCCCGGCATGATAATCTTCCATAAAAAAATTTTTTTCTTGAATAGAATTAGCTATGGGTATTTTTAAAAGAATCTATATAAATTACAATAGATAACAGAGTCTCGTTTCAAATTGTAAAGATAAACAGATTTATAACATTTTAACATTGAACCTACAAATATTATCTCCTTTTGCTTTGCATTTCTCCTCTTTCACAACTAAGATTTTTTTACAGAGATAATTCTCAATAACATTATGTAATAACCCAGAAATTACATGACATGTGGCATGTTCTCCGATTGGTAATCCCAATGTAAACGCTGAATTCTCAAGCTCAATGATAAATTCATTCTGATCTTGTTTAATAAGTCTGAATTTTCCCCAACCTAATAGACTAATTCTTTCCAATAATTGATTTAAATCGCCTATTGTATGGCAAACGGAATCAAAAGGAAATTTCAATGACATTCCACAGCGATAAAGTATTCCTCCTAATGTTTTTGCACCAAGCGTGTCAGAAAAAGCATTCATCATGCTATTAATACTGATTACATCCTTAATGATCACGCGATACCCATCTTGCGTGTTTAATACTCCCGTCTCATCCATTGAAATGGAATCTAAGAATTTTTTAAATTTTATATATCGTGGAATGGATTCTGCATTGATTTGCTGCACTTTTTCAAGTTCTAAATCGAACTTTGGTTTATATTTTTCAGGATCTACAGCAGAGATGTTAAATTCACAGAATTCCTCGCCCATTGCAATACATTTTGTTTCTTCTATGCCCACGTCAATATTATATACTAATTTTATAACACGAGCTGCAATCCCTGCAAACTCATAATGAACAGGGCTCTCAAATAATTCTGAGACACTGGGGAAATTATATAATTTTATAGTTCCTGCTGATGATTCTGGATTAAAAATAAATGTTGATGGATGGCCCCATCCAAATAGCGCCATAATTGAACAAAAATATTTGATAATATCAAATCTCATAAAACCCATTTCTTTGGCATCTTTTACTATTAAATCAGCACTATATTGATTAAGATAGTAAATCAATACTTTGGAAACCTTATTTCCAACGATTTCTATCAATTCTCTTTTTACTAATGATAGAAAATCTGCCGGTAGAATATAAACTTGCGTATTTTGATGATCCTCGAATAAATTTCCGTCTTTCCAATGAATACTATTTAATATATTGTTAGAAACCATTTTTGGATGTTTTAAAAACATCAACATTAGCTTTCGTTTAATTGAACTCAAGAAAATGCCTCATATTTTGTTTTCTTATGTTATAGTACTTAATGATAATTTAAAAAAATAAAATAAAAGAAGTTTGTCAAAAAATATTTGGATAATAATAAAAATAAAAGGTTAAAAATAACAATGGATAGAAAAGATTAATGAAATTCGTAAACGATAAAATCAGAATCGGACCTCCATCCGTAGATAAAGACAATTTTATCGTAGAAAGGAATGGGAGGAGAGTAAAAGGAAAAAGAGAGGAAATCCCCAAGTATCTTAGTTCAATGGGTCTTAATTTATATGAATATAATGCGGGAAGGGGGTTTAAAGTCAAGAAGAAAGCGGATCTTGCGGACTTTAGAGAAAACTCAATTAAAAACGACGTTTTAGTTACAATACATGGTCCATATTACATCAGCTTGTGTTCTGATAGCCCAAAAACACTCGAACGATCAATAGAAAGGATCGGGGAGTTATACCAAGGAGCATCATGGTTGGGTGCGAAACGTGCAGTATTTCACCCCGGAGGTTATGGAAAGAAAAGAACAAAGGAAGAATGTCTGAAATGTGTAATTGAATCAATTGAAAAAGGTATTACCTTAAGTGAACAGAATTATCCTGATGAGTTTGACAATTTTAAAGACATTGCTTTATGTCCGGAAACTGCTGGTAAACACGGGAGTTTGGGAGATCTTGATGAGATTATTACGATTTGTCAAACAATTGGAACGGATAAATGCATACCAACAATCGATTTTGGGCACATGTATGCTTACAATGTAGG
>WJKO01000666.1 GCA_014729055.1 Promethearchaeota archaeon
AAAGAATCTGGATAGATGCGAGCATCCTAGCGAATTTTATCGGATTGATACGGGTTTAACTTATCCTTTCATTATAACTTCGCTACAATTTGCCAGATCTGCGAAAAACAGAAAATATCTTACTTCAATTTACTGGGACTACGTGATTTTTGACGAGGCACATCATTTACGTAGATATATGTCGAGCGGAACGGGAAACTATCGGGAAACGCTTGCATATACTTTGGGGAAGGAACTAAGTAAAAAGACAAATTCTTTACTTCTCTTGACGGCTACGCCGATTCAACTGCATTCATTTGATTTATTCTCTCTATTACAGCTGATTCGCCCTGATTTGTTCCTCAGTTTTGAAGATTTTGAATTCGAGAGAAAACGGCTGCCGTTAATTAATATGCTTATTGTTGATTTACATAGATTCTATGATTTAAATCAGTTTCAACGACGTAATATGGTTAACTTAATCGAAAGCGTGTTGACGACACCGCCGTTAATAAACAAGGCAGTTCATCAATTCTATGAGGGAATTTCTTTTGAGGAAACGATGAGAGATAAATCTGATAAAGAATTAAAGGAAGACAATGATAGCAAATTAGAAGGAAAATCAGATGACAAATCGGATGATAAATTAGATAGACAATTTAACCGACATGCAAAGGATCTGATCTCAGAGACCATCATAGAACCTAACCGCATTAAATTATATAATTATTCTGCAATCGAAAAAGCAATACAAACACTGAAAGGGCGAGAACTCATTATCAAAAAGCTGCAAAAATATCATTTCTTAAGCCATTTTATGGTCAGAAATCGCAAACGGCATGTCTATAAAGATAAATTTAATGAACGTATCGTTGAAAATGTCCAAGTACAACTAACCAAAGACGAAGAAACCCTATATAAGAGTATTAGATTGTATCTGGCAAAAACATACAATGAAGCAATGAGTTCAAAAAATAATGCCCTCGGGTTCGTCATGGTCATTTTGCAGAAGCTAGCAACAAGCTCTCCTCCTGCATTAATATCAAGTCTTGAAAAACGAATTAAAAAAATAAAACAATATATTGAAGAAAAAGGATGGGATCTAAAACCTGAATCCGTTTTGCAAGAGATGAATCTCGAAGAGGACGACTGGGATGATTGGATTGAATTGGGATCCTATGCAATAGACAGAATAGAACAAGCAGACAAAATAAAGAAAGAAATTGAGCAAAATATTAAACAATTGCAGGTATTAAAAGACTTTCTAAAACAATTAAAACAATTACATGAAGATTCAAAACTTGATAAATTAAAAGAAATCGTTACGGACATTAACACACCTCACCCGCAGAAGGTCATAATCTTCACTCAGTTTGTTAAAACCCTCCATTATTTGGAAGAAGAATTGTCTAAATTGAACTTAGACATATCAGTATTTCATGGCTCTTTAACCAAAGAAGATAAGGGCAAAGCAGTTGAATACTTTAAAAATTACGGCGATGTTTTGATCTCAACTGAGGCTGGCGGAGAGGGACGTAACTTTCAATTCTGCAA
Organism: Promethearchaeota archaeon; assembly: GCA_014729055.1. Lineage (GTDB taxonomy): Archaea > Asgardarchaeota > Lokiarchaeia > Sigyniarchaeales > Promethearchaeaceae > WJKO01. The sequence continues at coordinate 1,534 of WJKO01000666.1, forward strand.
TATTATTATAAACTACGATCTTCCGTGGAATCCCATGAAACTTGAACAAAGAATCGGGAGGATCGATCGGATTGGTCAGAAAAAGGATATATATATATACAATTTCACGACTTTAGGAACAATTGAAAGCCGAATATTTGAAATGTTAACAAAACGGATAAAATTATTCAAAGAATCTGTCGGTAACCTTGAACCAATTCTTCGAAATATCGGTAAAAGTATTAATAAAGCAATATTGTCGGACGATAATATCGTAAAAACAATTGAAGAGTTCTCTGATAGTTTGGAATCCAATACAGAGAAAGCAGAAGAGATTGGCAATCAATTGGACGATTTCGTGCTTGATAAGAAATCATTTCAACATTATAAGGTTGATCAAATTTTAGATAACCGACCATACACCTTGAAAGACCAAGATATATTCACATTCTTCAATGCATTTTTTAATAAATTGAAAATTGACGGAAATTCATTAGGAAAAATTGATAGGAAAACAACAAGACAAACTAAAAAAGAAAATATGCGTTCTATTGAGCAAACGGGAAAAAGGGCGGATGAAGACATTTTCATAATCAGACTTGATGACAAATTACGTAGATATACCAACCTGGGCCAAACGGAATATGAAGGTGTCTTTAATTTAGAATTAGCGAAAAAGGAAGAAAATTTGGACTTCTTCGCTTTAGGTCATCCCTTAGTAAATGAACTCTCAGAACTATGTAGAGATGAGACATTCGGGAATTCTTCAAGTATATTGCATCTTAACTCTGTACATCTTGGTAAATTACTTGATAAAGACTCTATAAGTATTGGAACTGAAAATTATCATAAAGAAATGAAATTTAATAAGCGAGAAAGACACTTGTTGAGCGAGTTTTTAAAAGGAAACGGCATAATGTGGATGCTTGTTTTTGAAAGCGAATTTAACGGTATTTTTACAGAGAAAAATATTCGACCAGTTATAGTTTCCGAAGACGGCTATATTTTAGAAACTTTATCGGAATATCTCAAATATCCTAGAAATATGATCCAAGCAGTCGCTAATATCAAAAATGGGCAGTACAACGCAAAGATTGGTAATCCAAAAGAGAAGACTAATGAATTTTATGAACAAATTTCCAAGATACAAAAAAAACAATTAAAGTCAATTATAAAAAGAGGGCAGATATTCTACAAAAAAAGGCTCCAAATAGAGCGACCAAAACTCGAAAAATACAACGAAATTATGTTTAAAAACGAGTTAAGACGGAAATTATCCCTCTATCAGTTTAAAAAGGCATACATTACGGACAAAATCGAAATTTATGAAGACAGGATAAACTATCTTGAAACAAAGCGTCCATCAAAACGTCAATGGTTATTAGTAGAGAGAACAACTGATAAACAGAGAAAAAAACGGTTAACAGACAGGTATAATAGAATAATAAAAGAAATTCGTTCGCTACACCTTGAAACAGACGAACTAAAAAAGCAATTAGATGAGTTAGAATTTGATTTACCCGAAGATATAAAACGATTGGAATTCTATCGAAAACTGAGCAAGAGGGTTTGGCTGTCACAAATTGCACTTATTTTGATAGATTAAGTATTATAATTATTCTATGCATTCTAAATTCTAAGGATTCAAAATATTCTAAGTATTCTCTGGAACTTAACTATTCTCTATTTTAATCATAGGCCACGATATTCGTTCTTCATGACATTTAGGACATTTTGAAGGAATTTTAAACCGCTTTTTCCTCATTTTAAAAATAAACCCGCAAGCCATACAATAGGGAGGGATAATTTCAATTTTTTTCCCTTTACTTTGTAGTGTCTTCTTGATACTCCGAATATCTTCGATCAACATATGTTTGCTGGGATATTCTAATTCCGTCATATAGGTCTTTAAATCAATGGTTCTATTCTCTTTCAGTAATTGTTCTATAAGATACTCACGCCGAGTCTTCCATTCATCGGGGACATCCATTTACATTCACATTTCTTATGTTTTATTATGTATTTTGTTATAACAATTTGAAGTTATTTAATAGCTTTTTTATGTTTTTTTATGTTTTATCAATTTTTATGGCGAAGTGATTATTGCTATGATTTCGAACATATGATACTTACCGAAAGTAAATATCATTAAAATAAAAAATGGAGTATTAAAAAAAATGGCAATATACGAAACCGGGGTTATTTTGAATGGATCGATTTTGTTCGATAAGAAATATTATAGTACTGAGCATGAACTAGACAACACATTTAAGGGCGGAATTCTTCATGCAGTGAATGGTTTTGCCCACGATGCATTTGATACTGAGTTCAATTCGTTTACCTTGGCTTCATATAAGTTTATTGCGATTTCAACGGAACTTGATGTTCCAAATGGTATAAAGAAAAAGCAAGAGGGACTTTCAAAGCATTGTCTTATGATGTTTTCGGTTATTGAAAAAACAACCGATGAAAATGCTGTCAGAAAATGCATGAGAGAAGCATTAGTTCAATTCATGAATAGATATAGCGTGAATGATATCCTTTCAAAAAATACAAAAAAGTTTAAGAAATTTAATAAACGAGTTGATAAAGTCTTTGGTGACTTGATGTTAAGAGCAGACGACCAATTCGCGGCAATCTTTTAACTGCATAATCTATTTTTTCCAGATTTTTATTATATTCTTTCGATATTCCTACAGAACAAAGCATTATCGATAATAAAATAAGTCGTTGAAAACCGTTTTCGGCTCCAATGGACCCAACCACATCCAATAGACCACAGGAACAAATACAGCAACCAGTAGACAGAAATCAAAGCATATCAGTAACAATACTTTCCCTATTTTCCCCAATATCCTTATTGCCTTGGATTTTGGTTTGAATCGACTCATTTTTTCTTTTATTTTTCCACCTTTCGTATTCCACAATTTTTGATAACCAATATTTATAATGATCCCCAAAATTACTGCAATAAGCCCTATGTATCCAGACGCATCAAAGATTCGTATGGCGACATCTGTTCCACCTTCTATATGCCATATTTCTAGCAATGTATTTACATATGTGGCTATTTTCGCGTATTTATAGTGTGGTCTGCCTTTAGTGGAAATAAATCCGTTCCCCTCTCCGTAAATGAATTGTGTGTTCTTCCCGTCGGTCCAACTGAAATATGCAAAGCCAAGTGCATAAGGTCGGCGCATAAATTCTTCTAAATAGTAATAATAGCCCAAACTTCGTTGCGCTTCGGTAAACGTAACGGGTGAACCCATAATAGCATTCGGATGACCTGTTTCCATTGATTCCCATGCGAATTCATGATAAAACATGGGAACGTCCAGTTTGGGAATTATACTGTCAAGACGTTCTATCCTCGGCTCCCATCTATAGCCTGAATGTACCAAGGCATCCACGAATTTGCTTGTACCATTTAATATATGGTCGGATGGCAGGTCGGGATAACGAGTTCCGAAAAGCAGATGATTGGAGTCATATTTTCGAATCCAATGACTTGACACATTGTGATACATTTCAGCACAGAGTTGTGCCCATTCGTCACTTAATAATTGAGCTTGGTCATTTCGGGGTCTGAAATCATCATATTCAAGATTTTCGATATCAGTCCATTGATTTATTGACGTGCCCCAAATGGAATTAAAGGTTTCGACAGATTCGGTTCGATTAACGAGCCAATTAAGTAAATATATTCTCCCAGGTGCAACTTCTTCCATCATAAAAAATGCTTGGATAAGTGTTTCCTCTGTCCGCCAATCTTGACCCCAAAATAATTCCCCATCGCAGAAATAACCCATAATGAGCGGATTATCTTTCCAAGGTAATACTTGATTTTTTATCCAAATATCCGCGGAAGAATTAAAACTCGGATCAAAAAAATCGGTCGTGCACGGCTCTGTTATGTCAGAACACCCCCCACCTACACAGCCTACAACATTCACAGCTATAAATCGGGATAGATTGTATTTTGAACCGTAGAGAGCGGAATCAGACCATTCCCCTAAGTTATTAAATCCCCAATTTCTTAATAGATTGGCTACGTCAGGAGCCCATTCTGCTTTAGATGAATATTTGTTTAGTATATCAAATTCCGATTTCTCCGTTGTCAGTACCGAGTTTGTATATCCTACGCAATTCATTCCCTTCAAAATAAACGGATTACCGAGTGGATCCACAAACCACCACCTATTATTTAACTTTTGAACTGCAAAAAAACCAGTTGCAACGGGGCTACCGAGTTCTGGAGGATAATTACTCCAACCACCATATTCGTCATATTCAATATTATTTTCTTGGAGCTTTGATTGCAGCGCGGTTCCATATATAAGATATAAAGCTTCAAATACGATTAGATTGAACAATAAAAATACTATAAGAAAGATACGAAACTTTCTCCATTTATTGATGTGGTGAAGATCGCCTCGTTTTCCCTTTTTTTCCATAGCTCTTTTCTATTCTGGATCATAAAAAATGTTTTTCCGTTTTTTTTTTATATTCTCCATTACCTTCTCTTATGTATTTCTTCTAATGACCTTCTTATAGCGAATAGCTGCAAAATATGTTTTAATTATTTCAAAGGGACATCGTAATGCAAATTTAACATCCCTTTCGAATTTATGCCTTAGTCGCAAGAATTTATCAAAGAATCCTTGGGAAATTGCTGTTTTGGTGAAAAAGTTCCGCATTGACTTCATAGAGGCATGTTTGTCAAATAAATAGAGATAAGAATTTCTAATCGACCATTTAAAAGACTCTAAGGAGTATTTTACTATGTTATTCCAGAGCGGAAATATCACAATTGATCCGACTGCAATCAATTCTGTCATAATTAAACTCTTTAACAATTGGATAAAACTTATAGATTGTTTAATGTCGGGCGTTTTTTGCTCTTTATAGAGGATCATATACGATTTTGACATATTTTTAAGGACAATATCACCAGGTGCTATAAGTGAAGATAGAAAATGATTAACGTTGAAGATTTTATGGAAAATCTGATTTTCCCAATCCGATTTGCTGCAGATAAAATGAGAGACAAACATTCCCGTCGTTTTCTCCACCACATTCAAGACTGCAGTTATATATCCTGTCCGTTGAAATTTCAATCCATGCTTTAATTCAATTCCGAGAGATATTTTCTCTAATTTCTCACGAAAACTTTTTGAATGCTCGGAAAAAAACTGATCCTTAATGACAATCAATAAATCTATATCGGAATTTTTCGTATGATCCTCGCGTGCATAAGAACCAAACAGAATAATAGTATAGATGTTTTCAAATCCGATTTGAGATTGTATCATTCGATTAATATCATGGAGATATGGACAGATTTCCTCCGGTAAATCTACAATCTTATCCGAACTTGAAAACGAAAATTTCATACTTACTACATAGGATTATTAAAATTAAAGTATATGTAAAAATGCCGTGAAGGTGAGAATAAATCCTCTTTTGAGATAAAATGAAGACTAGTTTTCAAAAAAAGTTAAATGTAGGTGGCTATTATCCTATGTATGTCAAAGACATACAAATGTGCAGTTTTAGGTGTAGGAGGACGTGGATCTGGATGGGTATCGAAACTCCACAAGCACAAGGAATGTGAAATAGTAGCTGTAAATGATATAAGCGAAAATCGGCTGAAATCATTAAAAGAAAAATACAAAGTCAATACATATACGGATTACACTGAACTTCTAGAAAAGGAAAGTTTAGATTTTTGTGTAATTGCATCACCTCATTATATGCATGCGCCGATGACGGTTGTTGCAGCAGAGAATGACGTTAATGTTTTTAGTGAGAAACCTATGGCTATTAATCTACAGCAATGCGATGAAATGATTATTGCATGTAGAAAAAACGATGTGAAATTGGCAATTGGATTTCAACACCACTATAGCCCGACTCTCGCGTATCTTAAGGATGCGATCGCAGGAGCAGAGGGTGAGTTGGGCTCATTAGGCAGGATTACTGATATCATCATGACAGGAAGACATTACAGAAGTGAAATGTATTATCTAATGTCTTCACAAGTCGATCCAAAAACCGGAGTAAGTTCAGGACAATGGAGAGGTCGCTGGCAAACGGAAGGAGCGGGTATTTTAATCAACCAAGCAGTACATAATATAGATGCCTTTCAATATGTGTGTGGTGATATTCGTAGCGTTCAAGCCTATGCAAAGACAATCTCTTGGGAACATAAATTTATTGAAGTAGAAGATACCGTAGTAGCGTGCTGTGAGTTGGAGAATGGGGGATTTGGTAATATGATAATGACCAGTAGCAATAAAAAGGCGGACAAGAATTCTATAACTGTTCATGGAACGAACGGCTATATGAGAGCTGCTGGTGGATTCTGCGCTAATTTCATTGAAATGGATACGAGATATAAAAATGAAGAAGACTATGAGGTACCATTTTATACGGATCCAAAATGGAATCAACTGGATAATTTCTTAATCGCAATTAGTGAGGACAAAGAACCCTTCGTACACGGCGAAGAGGGAAGAAAAAGCATTGAACTTATTCGCGCAATACTGAAGTCAGCACAAATTGGCGGTAAGGTTCAGCTTCCATTGGTCGATAATGTCGCATTTCCAACTTTAAATAATGTGAATCGCCGAGCACCTCCAGAATTCTAAAATCGTTGAGCATCTCCAGAATTCTAAAATCGTTGAGCATCTCCAGAAATTAATCTTTTACTATTTTTTAAATAATGCTTAAGTTATTATCTATGTTTAAAATCCATTTAAAGTCTCATCTATATTTAAAATCCATTAAGAATTTAAAGCTTGAATTAAGTTATAAGTCATGACGTGAAAAGAACAAAAATGATATAAGGAATTGAAACAGAGTGACAGAAACTGGTATAGTAAAATGGTTTAATCCTAAAAAAGGATATGGCTTTATAATTCGAGATCAGGCGCCAAGTAAGGAAATAAAGGAAATATTTGTCCACTATTCGTCAATCAACAAAAATGGATTTAAATCTCTTAATCCCGGCGATAAGGTTAAATTTATTGTAAAAAGTGGAAAAAAGCCCGGAAGCATTGAGGCTCATGATGTCTGTATTATTACAAGCTCTAAAAGCAGATATACTGCTACGCTATCGGATGATAACCGCTCAAAAACAGACAATACGAGTGGAAAATCTAAACAAGCATCTAAGTTAGCTGGTATACCTTCGTTTAAGCAGGACAATCCCATTGAAGTTCAAGTGATACAGGATATGATAAATAAATCTCGAAAAGATATGGGTCTAACTCCAAAAAAGTCTTCTGAGACCGCTGACAAGCATGATAAAGAAGACTCTCAACCTGATATTACGAACTTAAAAATAGTCGAAAGCGCTAAGAAGGAATATGAAAAGGAAAATTACCTTGCAGCCGCGGAACTATTTCGTAGGTCGAAGATAATTTGCGAAAAACAGAGTTGGGTTGATGGAGTTCGCTATGCAGATGAAATGATTGAAGAATGTAAGAAGAAAGCCAATTTCTAGAATTATGATAAATTACACTTTTTTTTCCATTTTCTCTTCTCTTTAATTTGTATTTCAGCTATGCTTAATGGATTTAATATGTAGTTAGGTGGATTTCGTTGATTCTGTCTTTATATTATTCTCTTGAATTGGTGTTAAAAAGATGCGCTTGGATATAAACCACGCAACGCTTCCGAGAATGCTACCAATAATAACATCTGAGAAATAATGAACGCCCAAATATACTCTTGTGAATGGTATATATACACCTATTACTAATGCTAAGATTTTCGCCCATTTTCGATTAGACTTATCTATTATTGGAGTCATCATAGCCCAAATAGAACTTGAATGACCAGAAGGAAAGGAATAATGGTCACTTGTAGTTAAGAGAAAGAATAACGTTGATACATAGGGATCGTGGCATGGACGAATTCGTTTCACACTGATTTTTATAATATTGGTAATAATAGCGGCAAATGCAAGTCCCATATTTACTGCTAGAATAATTCGACGCTGGTTTGATAGTCCTTTGTATACCAGACTTAAAATCAGAAGGAGTATACAAAGACCTATTGGCAAGTAGAGAATTAGATCAGTTGTAATCGCTATATCATCGCTATATCATCTGTTAGATGATATAGCGTCTGTTAGCAACACAATAGATATTAAAATAGCGTAAATTACTAGGATAATCAATATTTTCCGATTCTCTTTCTTCATTTATACCTATCATCCATACATTTCCTAAGTATATTTCTTTAGGAATTTTTGGTTTATTAACTCATTGATAAACTATATAGAAACAATACTTATCAATATACATCAATATTCATATACGATCTTAGTTAAATTTATAGATTCACCTATTTTACATAGCATGTTATCCACAGATTACAAGAAAAAAACGAAAAATACTTTCTTTTCGACAAAAAAGCACACTGATTCTAATTGGATACCACTCAAATACTTTGTGTTTTCCATACTAATTGGAATAATAGGATTGCTAATTCATCTATCTGTATCGATGAAAGATTTGATGTTTACATACATTATCTATTCTGGATTAATACTTTACGGCGTAATCGGGACAATGCAAAATAAGAAAGAAAAAGAAAGAAAAAGACTAACCAGAGAATAAGAAGAACTTAAAACATACCACTTTTATAGTATTTGCCCAAGGTCGGGAATGTTCCGTTATCCGCAACCGGAAAGGAAACTCTAGCATTATTTATTATACTCATATAGATTCCACGTATGAGTTCTATACTCTTTTTTCCTTCCTCACCATCAACTGAAATAATATCGGCATCATCTTCCTCAATTGCTCGTATGAAATTTGCCATTAAAGGATTAGGTTTGCCCTTTTCGACATTTTCTGCTAGAGGCACTTTCTTGTTCTTTCCTTGTCGTTTATCCTCCAATACTCCACCCACCAAACGCATGGTTCCTTCAGTTCCATAAACCCCGATTTCATCCGTTCCGTTGTCAAATTCATAAGCAACACCTGCTTGTAACAATCCAATAGCACCATTTTTGAAATTTAAAAGAGCCCCGACATTGTCCTCGGTTTCTTGAAATTCATGTTTTACGATATGTGCTGATGCAGAGATATCCTTGATCTCACCACCTAACCATTGAAAAATATCGATAGAATGAACACTTTGGTTAATCAGCGCACCTCCGCCCTCAGTGGACCAGCGACCACGCCAATGTTGATTGCTCATTTCATAATACAATTCAGTGCGATACCAACGCACAAACATATTTACTTGAAAAATATCACCCAATAAGCCCTTTTCGATAGCCTCTTTCATCATTATATAGTTTTTGTTGAACCTATATTGAAATCCGAACCCGAGTTTAACGTCATTCTGTGTTGCAGCGCGAATCATATCATCACATTCTTTTATGGTGGTTGCCATCGGTTTTTCACAGAATACGTTAATATCGTTTTGTGCGGCTTTTATTGTGAAAGGTGCATGCAGATAATGGGGTGTTGCAATTACGACAACATCCAAATCTTGCTGCAAAAGTTGCTCATAATCATCAGTCCAAAACGGAATATTATGATCCTTCGCAAACTTCTTTATATGTCCTTTCCGAATATCGCAAACACCAACAAGGTCCGTAGATTCACATTCGTTTAACTTACGAGTCCATCCTCCACCTTGACCTCCGACACCAACTACTCCAAATTTTAGATTAGCCATATATATCACGATTATTTTTCTTTGTATGAAATTCTATTTTAAAACAACACAAGACTACATGGATAGTAATAATTCAAGTAATGTTCTTGTAAATTTGCATCATCTGCGTATCCATCATGTACCACCAATCTATATTTGAAAACGAGACTTCCCCCTTTCTTTAAGATGATGCTACCGTCGTTTTTTCTGCCTAGAAAGTGGGAAATTCCCAAAGGATTTGCACCCATTAATCCATAATTCCTTACATGCCAATACGTAGGGAACATATAATTCGCGGGATTATCAAAGATAGCCACACCGGCTTCTTTTTCATCCACAATTCCCGAATAATCGCACCATTGCGCTCGTTTTCCCCATGTCTGTCCTTCATTTTTTCCACCGAAAGAATTCTGGATTTTGCCACCTTGCTTTTTCTTCACTTCCATCGGTGTTGCTACTCTTATACTCAGGAATCCTCCTTCTTTAGTATCACCAAAGGTTAGATCCTCTTGCGTTGCTTTCAAGCTAATAGTAAAATCTACTAATCTTACATTTTTTGTATTGTAAAATACAATGTCTCTAATTTCAGAAATCTGTTCCCTTCCTTTTCGATCGGTCCAGATATTGTGCATTTTAACTTTTCCAAACACAGGACTAGAAACTACTTCTAATATTTTTTTAGTTTCTTGTCTTCCTTTTTTACGTCCATCGCTCCAATTATCAACCCCATTAATATCCCCCCAAGCAGTCCAACAAGACTTATGATGGACATGATCGGTAGAATCACCAGATACGTCCTTCTTGATTGGCCAATTTCTGGTAACTCCCACACCACATGGCGCAAGAAGTGGGTATAAATATGGTCGTTGGGCGTCTTTTGCATTAAGATAGACGGAAGTAAAATCTTTACCACCGATAGTTACTTTTATTTGGTTCTCACTAACATTCTCAAGCTTAACTCCATCTTCCGAATCCAATGATGCGTCTTTATTTATTGTAACAACAGACCCTAATTCTGCATTTTTTTTTAAAGGCGGGACAATCGTATATAATTCAGCGTATTTTTTATCTAACGGAACAATATACGCAGGGAACTGTGTATCCTCTTCATCTAAATTAATAGTCCCAACAACAGGTTTCTCTATCTTCAGGGGCACCTTTACCTTAGCGGGACATTCTGGTCGTTCAAACGGACCTGCTAAAAAAGCTAAATCTATTTCAGTCATTTGTATCAAATCAAGTTTGTTTTATTATATATCGCTAAAAAAGTTTATATTGATTTAGAAAAGGAATTATTTAAAATTCCTCAATTAAAAAGTTATTTGGAAGGTTTTCCTAAAATAAAAAATGCATTTCATTGGGAAGCAGATGTAGAAGAGGATATATATTGTTTTATGGAGGATAATTATTTAGAATCAGAACCATGTAGAAAAGAATATCAAATCGCTGATAGATGAAAAGGCAAATTATTCCTGTTTTTGTTGAAACCTCACATATCCCAATATTGTTAATAAATTATATTGGTGTTAAAAAAAGCTAAATCTATTTCGGTCATTTGATAAGAATCTGCGTGATATAAATTATAACTAACAAAATGAGATTAGAATACATATAATTACAAAGATACTACGTCTATAATCTTGGTAGGGGGTCATTTACCCTAAGAAAATGATTATTTGGTAGCTAATCCCCGTTTTAATTTCGCTTAAATTCATAAAAAACAGAATACAGGTTCAATAATCAGTATTATGGCTCGGAAAAATGTTTTCTTTCTTTATATTGGTAAAATCGCTTTTTCTTTAGAATCTAACCATTAGCTTTTTAATTGTATATATAATGAAGTACATATGCAGTCAGCCTTTAATCCCTATTATCATTATAGAAATAGGGCATATTATCAACGATGTGAAATATGTGATTCACACACATATAGTTATACGCCTTTACCACGATGTATCACGTGTGATCAAGCATTGTGTGAAGCGTGTAATCATTATGGTTTCTGCAAAGAGCACTGGGAAGAATTATCTGATACACAAAAGCAGAAGATAAAAAAGATCGATAAGAAGAAAACCAGAAAAATTTTGAAAGTAAGTACAGTAATGCTTGGTGCTATTGGTTCATTTACCGTCGCGATGTTATTGCTACTCTCAGATCTTGTTGCGGGCACAATTATAGGCATAATTGCGCTAGTTGGCGTTTTCATCATTACAGCAAGTCTAATCTATTACTATTCGACTTTGGATCAACAAATACGGAAGCAAAAACTAAAATACTTATATCCTGAAAAATCTGAAGACGAAATTCAAAAGAAAGTAGAAGGTCCACCTGAACCGAAAAAGCCAGTTCCGAAGACAGCTGCAAAAGCGAGTGAGACAGACAATGATAGCGATATAGAAAGCAAGATCAAGATTGTTCGTGGAACCTCTCTTTAAGCCAAATAAAGCAGAAACTAACTTATTTTATTTTTTATTTTATTTTTTATTCGATGTTTTATTCTATTCTATTTTTTCGGTGGCCTGCGAAATAAGTATCTTCTCAATGCAAAAACAATCAGTGATAATATATTCGCAAATATTATGAAATAGACACACCAATACACTGTTAGTGGTAATATTACAATAGAGATAATAGGTAGCGCATAGCTAACAAATAAGTATAGTAGAAACCAAACGGATCTTATTGGATTTTTTAACCATATACTTTTTCTTCTATCTGAAAACACTGTGGGATTTCTTGTCAATGAAAAACCAAATAAAAATAATCCAATCGAGATTAGAACGCCTTGCGCTTGGATTAAACTGCCATAAAGGGGACCTAAGGTAAGTAATATAGTAATACCAAGTAAAATAACGTACCCTAGAAATTGAATTTCATTGTTAATCTTCTCTCTATATCTATCTAAGAAAATTCTTCCTATTATGCCAATAGCTAATAGGACCCACACAAAATTATTGATAAAAAAACCATTATTCAACCATGTTGGGGCTGCAATCCAGAACGATATAATGAGTAGAATACCAAAAGTCGAAAATAACGGTAACATCGAGAGGTTTAATTGGCTTTTATCCGTCATTCTATCTTTCTTTTGTTTATCGTCTTTTTTTGTCTCTATTAAGTTGCTTATCCACAATATAAGTGATACTAAGCATATTATTGTTAATCTGTAAGGAATGCCCGCAAAACTGCCAAAACGGAAAATTAAATAAATAGATAGCCCTATAAGGCCAATATCATTATTAATGTCTAGATCTGGAAAGCCACTACCATCGGAATAATACACAAATAAAGCGGGTACAAGCACAAAAAATATCACAGAATTGCTCACTAGAAACCATGTATAAGTGATAATTGCATATTCGGTATGCAAGCCCAACACATCAGTGGATTCCTCGATAAAAGGGATCTCAGGAACCATAAAATCAAATAACTGGTAATATCCAGCATACGTAATAAAATTAGATACAATGAGAAATGAAAGCAATGCAGGTATGATAATTTTAAGCATTTTTAGAATTGTGGAGCGAAATTTTAAAGCGAAAATTAATAATACGAATATGATAAGCGGTGTTAAAAGGAAAGGTATGAGATATAACCATTCAACGATTGGAATTATATGAATATCAACAAGCATAAAGTTTGCCATAAGTTCAATATAGAACGGTAACCACTCCGTATAAATAACTAAAATTAGGAATAAAGATAGTGTCTTTTTCATTTGCATTTATGCTTCCTCCAATACTTCGGTAAATTCTAAGCATACATTACTATTTTCGTCTATTGAACACCTTGCATCAATAAGAGTGGTTGAATCGTCTGAAACGCAAGCTCTAATATAAGCACCATTTGTTTTATTTGATGAAACGAGATCCCATTTCATTCCAACTGATGGATTTGGTATCTTTACAATAGCACGAATCATATTGAGATCTTCATTAAATTGAGAATTACAAGACCATATCCAATTTCCTGAGTCAGAAACAACTGATGTTTCAAATTGACCATTAGGGACGCATACTTGAGGATCACGAGTTCCGTCATCGTCATAATCATACGTATAGTTAGAAACCACATTGTTTGTAACGGAAAGTCTTCTATAACCCGCATAATGAGGAGATGCAGGCTCATAAGCAGTATAACCATTCTTTGCAGCAGTTCTCGTTATAATTACGAGCGGCTTAGTTATAGGATTAAGATATGCGCCCGTATCATCAAATTGATTCGCAATATTCTTTAATTTAAGATCGTCATCACCAGACATAACATGCTCTTTAATACTTTGGACATCTGCTAAATAATCCATATGAATATGCCCGGATAAAATACCAGTTACTTGTTGTTCCTCCATAATATTCAGCACGCCCAATCCGCCAAAAGTGAAATATTCATGTTGAGGGGGATAATGGCACATTAAAAATGTAGGACCGTATTGGACAGATTTACGTGATTGTGTACTCAGCCAATTCATTATCCCTGATCCTATCGGTAATGAACTGTCAAACGAAATAATCGAGACATCATCGAATCTGGCAGTTGAATATATCGGTCCAAAATAATGACGCCAGACACTCAACATTTTCTGATCATGATTGCCACATGTAAAAACTAGCGGAGTGCCCAAGGAACCTAAATGGTTATATGCTAACTCCATGCCTTGTGGCTCCTCATATGGATGTTCAACGACATCACCACTTATTGCTATAAAGTCAGGTGCCAATACTAATGAATCATTTTCCCAAAGAGAGTTTTGCTCTAGCCAACTGGCAGATTGATAAGAATAATGAGTATCTG